>JBEKGV010000600.1:0-3862 GCA_050012615.1 Acetobacteraceae bacterium
AACTTGTGGACGGCGCCCGGTTCGGCGCACCGCGGCACCACCGAGAGCAACGCGTTCAAACAATCCGCCGGCAGAGACAACGATACTTTCTGTCCCGCATCGTCGAGCAAAGCCAGGAGCACGCGCTTTCCATCCGTCGATAGCCGGACCTCGGCAAGCTGATCGGCGTCGATTTTGACCCTGTCAGCCAAACCGCTTCTCCTCAGCCACGCGCCGCCTGAATAGCCTGCCAGATCCGATGCGGCGTCGCCGGCATGTCGATATGCGTGATGCCAAATTCCGAAAGCGCATCGACCACCGCGTTCATCACCGCGGGGAGCGAGCCCGCGCATCCCGCTTCACCGCACCCCTTGACGCCAAGCGGATTGGTGCGTGCCGGAACGGGATGACTCTCAAACCCCAATTGGGGCAGATCCGAGGCCCGCGGCAGCCCATAGTCCATGAACGAGCCGGTCAAAAGCTGTCCGTCCTCGTCGTAAACCACACGTTCGGTCAGTGCCTGGCCCAGGCCCTGGGCAATTCCGCCGTGCGCCTGACCGGCGACGAGCATCGGGTTCACCAGCACACCAAAATCGTTGACTGTCGCGTAGCTGACGAGGTCAACCATGCCGGTGTCGGGATCCAGCTCGACTTCCGCGATATGGCAGCCGTTCGGAAACGCCGAGGGTACGCCTTTGAACACATGGCTCACATCCAGCGTTCTCGGCAATTCTTCCGGCAGATGCTTCGCGATGCGCACGCGTTCCGCGAGGTCCATGATACCGATCCCGCGGTCGGTTCCGACGATACTGAAGCGCCCATGCCCGAACTCGATATCGGCCACCGCGGCCTCGAGAAACTCCGCCGCGAGACGCTTGCCGCGTTCAACCAGGATGTCGCTTGCTTCCAGGATCGCGCCGCCACTCTGCATCATCGAACGCGAGCCGCCGGTGCCGCCGCCGGCTACAAGCTGATCGGAATCCCCCTGTAACAACCTGATCTTCTCAAACGGGATGCCCAGCCGAGCCGATAGCACCTGGGCGAATGGCGAGGCATGACCCTGACCATAATCCAGTGTACCGGTGATGATCGTGACTGTACCGTCTTCCTCGAAACGGATTCCGCCCATTTCGTTTCCGGCGTCAGCGGTCACTTCCAGATAGTGACCAATGCCACGGCCCCTTACTTTGCCACCTGCCCGGGTCGCCGCCTGACGGGCGGCATAACCATCCCAGTTCGCGGCCCGCAGCGCTTTTTCCATGACTGTTGGGAATTCGCCGCAGTCGTACAACATTCCGGACGGCGCCTTGTATGGCATTTGTTCCGGCTGGATATGATTGCGCCGCCGTAACTCAACCCGGTCGATGCCCATCTCACGCGCCGCGGTCTCGACCAGGCGCTCCATGTAATAGTTGCCCTCGGGCCGGCCGGCGCCGCGATAGGCTCCAACGGGCGTCGTGTTGGTGAACATGCACTTCGTCGAGACCTCGATCAGCGGCGTGGCATAAACTCCGATGATGTTCTTCACCGTATTCATCGTCGGCGGGATCGTCGTCGCGCTGTTCAGCCATGCGCCGAGGTTGCCGAAGCCGCTCACGCGCAGCGCCAGAAATTTTCCCGTGTTGTCGAGTGCGAGTTCCGCCGTCATTTCGTGGTCGCGGCCGTGGCTGTCCGACATGAAGCTTTCGGACCGCTCATCGGTCCATTTCACCGGCTGCCCCAATGTCCGCGCGGCATGCAGCAGGCAAATATATTCCGGATACGCGGATGCCTTCATGCCGAACGATCCGCCGACATTGCCGGTCAGCACACGTAATTTCTCCACCGGAATACCGAGGATGCCGCTGACCAGGTTGCGCTGGCCAAATACGCCCTGACAGCCAAGCCGCAAAATGAACCGATCGGATTCGGCGTCATATTCTCCGATCGCGGACCGCGGCTCCATCGGACAGACAACGATCCGATTATTCCTGATCGTTAATTTTGTGACATGAGCCGCCTGGGCGAAGGCCGCGGCGACCTTGTCCGAGTCGCCGAAATGGAAGTCCATGCAGACATTTCCGGGGGCCTCGTCGTGCACCAATGGAGCGTTCGCCTCTGCTGAAGCGCTCGCGGTCGTGACCGCCGGCAACGGATCGATATCGACGAAGATCGCCTCGGCCGCGTCCTTGGCTTCCTGGCTCGTCTCCGCCACCACCATCGCGATCGGTTCGCCGACGTAGCGAACGCGGCCGGCCGCCAACGGACGCTGCGGTGGCCGCGGCGTAGGCGAACCGTCGCGATGCTTGCCGGCGGCCGCCGGCATGTTCCTGATCCCCGCCGCGTCGAGATCGCTGACCGTGATCACGGCCCGAACGCCCGGCATCTCGCGCGCGGCTTCGGTGTCGATCGAGCGCATAATGCCGTGCGCGACCCGGCTCCGCACCATCACGCCATGCAGTTGGCCCTCACGATTGAGGTCGTCGCTATAGCGGCCCTCGCCACGCAGCAGCACCGGATCCTCCTTGCGGGAGACCGGCTGGCCGACAGCGAATTTCTCACTCAACAGCAACGACGGATCGAATGGCGCATTCATCGTGAAAGGCACTTTCGTGACATATGGCGTGTGACGGCGGGCGTTTCGCAATATACAACAGGACATAACGTGGAAGCGCAACCCGTCGCCGCGGCCAGCGGATCCCCCCATTGCGAAAGCACAAGTCGTTGTCGCTAAATCGTCATGGCCGGGCCTGACCCGGCCATCAATCGCCGCACGTGCCTCGACAGATGGCCTGGTCAAGACCGGCCATGACGGGAGCGAGTGTGCTAATCGCCGAGCACCTCGATGGACGTGGATTTGATCAGCGCCAGGACAGGCCCCCCCGGCGACAGAGCGAGGCGGGCAATGGCGTCCGGCGTGACCCGGGCCAGGAGCGCGCCATCCGGCAACCCGACCTCCACCATCACCGCCCGCCGCGCGGGATCTCCCGCGATCTGGCGGACCGTTCCGGCGATGACGTTATGCAGGCTGATCGCTTCCGGCGCTTTGCCGGCGAGGATGACCTCGCGCGCCGGAATGCGGACGCGGACCTCGCGGCCCAAGGGTAAATCCAGCAGAGGGACCAAAAATTCGGCCCCGCCGGCGTCCAGGCGGGTGAGTTCGCGGCCAGGGTCATGCTCGGCCACGCGGCAATGGAGCAGCGCGCCGGCGTCGTCCCTCAGTGCCAGCGGCAGGTCCGCGCGGGCCGCGATTTCCGCCAATGGTCCGAAACCCACCACACGGCCGGCTTCGACCAGCACCATGGAATCGGCGAGCCGCGTGACCTCGTCGAGATCGTGGGTCACGTAAAGCACCGGCAATCGCAGCGCCGTCTTCAGCCGGGTCAGATAGGGCAGAATTTCCGCCTTGCGCGCGCTGTCCAGGCTGGCGAGCGGTTCATCCATCAGCAGCAAGTGAGGTTGCGCCAGCAACGCTCGCCCGATCGCCACGCGCTGCCGCTCGCCGCCCGACAACGTGTGCGGCCGGCGGCCGAGCAATTCGCCAATGCCCAGAAGCTCGACCACCTCATCGAATGTCACCGTCCCGGGCCGCGCGCGCCGCATGCCGAAGCGGAGATTGGTGGCGACCGACATGTGCGGAAACAGCCGCGCGTCCTGAAACACCACGCCGACGCGGCGGCGTTCCGGCGGCAGCCACACGCCGGCGTCGGTGTCGGCCAGAACCTGGCCATCCACCGCGACACGGCACGCATCGGGGCGCAGCAGGCCGGCGGCAACGGCAATGGTCGTCGACTTGCCGGCACCCGACGGTCCGAACAGCACCGTCACGCCCGGCGTCGGGACCTCGAACGCGATATCCATCTCGATCGACGCAAACCGGTGGCGCAGCCTGATCGCCAGGCTC
>JBEKGV010000601.1:0-3860 GCA_050012615.1 Acetobacteraceae bacterium
ACCTGGGCCTGGAATGCATTGCGGGATTCACTCCATGCGGCGAACTGACGGGCCGCTTCGGGATTGTCGTTCAGCGGCACGTATTTCGGCTCCATTCGTTCCAGTGCGTTGCGTTGGGTCGGCTGGATGAAGCAGATCGGTTCACCTTTTTCGAACCGGACCCAATGATTTCGCCGGGTAAAGCGCCAGTTCATCGTGAAGGTGTAGGGCGACCAGTCCGTCTCGATGACACCCGACAGCGGGGCGATGCCTTCTTTGGCGCTGTTGGGCGAGCCGCCGACGAACAGGTTCCAGCCCGGCTGGGTGCGGAACAGCGCCTGGATATGAATGGTCAGTGTGCGCTGCCCAAATAACGACACCGGCGCGTTGTTCGCGGGCGTGTCTCTGTCGGGCCGAATAATCACGTCGGCTGTCGTTTCGCCGCCACGCCAATAGGCTGAGAAGCCGGCCGGCGTAAGCACCTCCCACCCGTGTGCGTTGGCGATGTTCAGCGGCAGACAGCGATAGGCGAAGGCCTCCGGTGTGGCATCCATCCACGGGCGGGTTGGCTCGGCCGGCCGGATGAGGGGCTGCCAGCCTTCATGCAGGTAACACAGGAAATCCATCGCCGGTCTCCTTTGCCCGCCGGCCGCTTCGTATCGCGTGCCGGTGGGATCTTGGTGAAGCCCTTCCAATACGCCGGAGGCGGCGTGTTCAGCGGGCACCCGAAAGTGTATGTCGGAACCAGAATATGATCCGAACGAGTCCGTCAAAGGAGTGTCAGTTCGGATGTTCAATGCCTCTGGCATCAGGGAGGGCAGGAAATGACCGATACGGCTTCAATCGCGACGCAACAGCGGGAATTCTGGAACAGTGAGGCGACGCGGCGGTGGGTGACCGAGCAGGCTCGGATCGACCGGCTGTTCGCCGGCGTGACGGATGCCGCTCTGGCCGCCGCGGCGCCGAAGAGCGGAGAGATTGTATTGGATATCGGTTGCGGGACCGGAACCACACTGCTCAGGCTGGCGGAGGCGGTTGGTCCCGAAGGCAGGGTACTGGGCGTCGACATCTCGGCGCAACAGCTGGAACTGGCCAGGCGGCGGATCGCCGCCTCCGGTATGACGCAGGGGTGGGTGGTATTGGATGATGCGGCGACACATGCTTTCCCGCCCGCCGAGTTCGACCTCGCGTTCACCCGCTTCGGCGTGATGTTTTTCGCGGATCCTGTCGCCGCCTTTGGAAATATCAGGCGCGGGATGAAAGCGGGCGGCCGGCTGGCCCTGGCGGTCTTCCGCCCCGGACCCGAAAATCCCTGGGCGACCGCGAGCGTCGCTGCGATCCGTCATTTGGTCGCGCCTTCTGTTCCGTTGGGACCGGAGGAGCCGGGCCAGTTCGCCTGGGGCGATCCGGTGCGGGTCCGGCGGATCCTCGATGGTGCCGGCTTTCGCGAGGTAGCGCTGAAGCCGCTTGATGTGGTGATCACACTCGGGGCCGACGCGGTCGAGGCGGCTCAGTTCGCGATGTTCATCGGGCAGGGCGCTCGGCTTTTGCAGGATGTTCCGGAGGCGACCCGCATCGCGGCGCGGACGGCGTTCGAGGGGTTCTTCAAACAGCATGAGGGTCCGAATGGCGTGAGCTTGCCGGGAGGGCTGTGGCTGGTCTCGGCGCTGAACTGAGCCCGACCTTCCAGCGGGACCGCTGTGGTGGAGCCGCCAAGTTTGGTATGATGGTTGGCGCGGCGTTCCGCGCCGTCCTCGTTCCGTGTCCGGCGAAACCGGGAGTTCGTCATGAACCGATGGCGGATCTGGGTTCTGGCTTGCCTTGCTCTATGCGGCTGTCAGACAGGTGACTTGCCGGTTGCCCCCGTGTCGGAGGATCCGTGCCCATCTCTGGGCCCGTGCGACGAACCGGATTCCGACGCATGGCTGCTCCCCGGACCGGCTCCGGCGCGAGTGGCGGCTTTGGTGGCGGACCAACCCTTGTTCCCGGGTTGTCCCAAGACGCTTCAGGTGATGGCGCAGCCCCATCCGATAGTATTCCAGGCCGTTAGGCTCGACGAACAGCCGGACACCGCACCTGACCCATCCGACCTCGTCTGCGACCCGCCGGAGGCCCCGCTCCAACGCGCTGAGCGGCGCGCGGACCATTATTTCGCCGCCCGCTGAGCGTCTGAAGCTAAACGAGCCGCTCATCCAGAGCGTGGAGCACTCGCGCATGGAGCGGCACGTCGCGCCGGTCCAGGATTGCCTTGCCATGGCGCCGCGCGATCTCGATGAATGTCCGGTACGTCCAGCGCTTCATCCATCCGGCGTCCTCCATTCGCACAGTGATGTGGGTCAGAAACGCCTCCAGCACTCTGGGCGACGAGAAGTAATAGGTCGGCCCGATCTCCCGCGGGTTTTCCCGGATTGTTTCCTGGCATTCCGGACAGGAAATACAGAAGCCGCACACCATGCTCTGGACATAGGTGAGGTGGTTATCGCCAACCCAGGCGAGCGGGAGATAGGATCCCTCATCGTGTTCCGTCAGGCTGTCGAAGGCGACGGAATCGCGAGCGGCGCGGATCGCCCGGCCATGGGCGAAACGAGCGCCTTTCGAGCGTCCGGTCGTGCCGGATGTGTAAAGGATGACGCAGGTATCGTCCGCGGTGCCCATGGCGATTTGCTGGTCGAGCCAAAGGTCGCGGGACGGATCGGTGGCGAGGTCATGGCGGCCCGCGTCGATCACCTGATCCAGAGGGTGGAGGCGTGTGTAATCGTAGTCGCGCAGGCCTCGGGGCTCGTCGTAGACGATCTGTTCCAGGGCCGGGAGGTTGGCAGAGACGGACAGAATTTTGTCGACCTGCTCGTGGTCCTGCACGACGGCGAAGCGGACATCGGCGTTTTCGAGGACGAACTCCATCTCGTCCGCGACCGCGTTGGTGTAGACCGGGACCGGGATGCCGCCGAGCATCTGCACGGTGGTGAAGGCCCAGTAGAGCCGGGGACGATTGGCACCGATGATGGCACAGGAGTCGCCTCGTTGCAGACCCAGGCGGGCGAGGCCGGCCGCGTAGGCACGAACGATCGGCCCGAGTTCGGCCCAGGTGGTGGTTTGCCAGATCCCGCGATCCTTGTGGCGGTAGGCTGGGAGTGCGCCATGGCGCACGACGTTGTCCAGCAGAAGCCGGGGAAACGTGGTGTTCCGATCGGTGGTCGAGAGGGTTCCCTCGGTGGTGTTCCCAGTCCCTGTTTTCGCCATGTCCTTTATGGGGCGTTATGGCTGTTATGGGGCGTTATGGTTGTGGCGCGATGTTAGCGGACCTGGGGCGGGGGCACCAGCGTGCGTGGGGGCCGTTGGAGGGGTTGATTCCGGAGGGAATCCTGCTGGTGGGCAGGGTTGGTTCCAGCGCTGATAAAATCATGAATGGACTCGGTGAGCGGCACGGGAGCGCGAACCCTTAGATACTTAAAGTCCGTAGACTCATCGTCATCCCTATATCTTGATACCCGCATGGGTCACGACGCGAAAAACACTCTGCAAATCCGATTTGGTGACCGGGTTCGTGAGGCTCGCAAGAACCTCGGTCTTTCACAGGAAGAACTTGCACACGCTTGTAGTCTTGATCGGACGTATATCGGTGGGGTTGAACGGGGAGAACGCAACATAAGCCTAATCAATATACACAGGATTGCGGCCGCGCTTCACATAAAGCCTTCGGAGCTACTCAAAGATGACGACTGATGCCGAGCTCACCAGCCTACTATCGGTCGTCATCGAACGATATAAGTCCGCTTTTGCGGATAAGGTCTACAAAGAAGAGAACAACGACCACGATGTCATCATGGACCTTTTTAGTATCACTCTATTTTAAAGCGTGAGAACCGTCAGTATTGGGGACG
>JBEKGV010000602.1:0-3858 GCA_050012615.1 Acetobacteraceae bacterium
GCTGGCTTCTGGCCGAGATGTTCGAGCATCATGGCGGCGGTCCAGAAGCTGGCGACCGGGTTGGCGATGCCCTTGCCCGTGATGTCGAACGCCGAGCCGTGAATCGGCTCGAACATCGATGGGCTGCGCCGTTCCGGGTCGAGATTTCCAGTCGGGGCGATGCCCAGAGACCCCGCCAGCGCGGCCGCCAGATCGGACAAAATATCCGCGTGCAGGTTGGTCGCGACCACGGTGTCGATCGTCCGGGGTTTGAGGACCATCCGCATGGTCATCGCGTCGACCAGCTCCTTGTCCCAGGTCACGTCCTTGTAATCGTGCGAGACAAGGCCCGCGATCTCATCCCAGAATACCATGCCGTGGCGCTGCGCGTTCGACTTCGTCACGACCGTCAAATGTTTGCGTGGCCGGGAACGGGCGATATCGAATGCGACGCGCATAATGCGCTCCACGCCGCGCCGGGTGAAAATCGCTGTCTCAGTCGCGACCTCCTCGGGCAGGCCGCGATGCACACGGCCGCCATGACCGGAATACTCGCCTTCCGAGTTCTCCCGCACGATCACCCAGTCCAGATCGTTGGGGCCGACATTTCGCAACGGCGAGGTGACGCCTTGCAGAATACGCGTCGGCCGGACATTGGCGTATTGGTCGAGGCCCTGGCAGATTTGCAACCGCAGTCCCCAGAGCGAGACGTGGTCGGGAATATTCGGATCGCCGACGGCGCCGAAATAAATCGCGTCGGCGGTGCGCAGCCATGCCAATCCGTCCGGCGGCATGAACACCCCATGCTTGCGGTACCAGTTCGAGCCCCAATCGTAATGGTCGACCACCAATGAAAACCCCCCATCGCGAGACGCGACCGCGTCCAACACCTCCAGGCCCGCGCTGATCACTTCGGGGCCGATGCCATCGGCCGGAATGGAGGCGATGCGATATTGGGTGGTCATGGTCACAGGATCCTGTGATGGCGGGAAAGGCTTGTTCATACACCATGGACCGCGGACGTGAAGTCCGTCAGGCTCGCCGCCGATCAGGGAGCTTGTCCATGTCGATTAAACCCGGGCCGATTGAATTTGGGCCGTTTGAATTTGGCCCCGAGGTGAACCTCGAAAAGCCCGCCTTCGTCGATCCCACCGCGCGCATTTTCGGCCGTGTCAGCGCCGGCGAAGGCAGCAGTTTCTGGCCGTACTGCGTGATCCGGGCCGAGGGCGCCGCAGTCCGCATCGGCCGCTGGTGCAACATCCAGGACACCGCCGTGATCCATGTCGGTGGCGGCAAGGGGACGGTGATCGGCGACTACTGCTCGATCGCGCATCGCGCCGTGGTTCACGGGGCGGAGATTGGCGACGACTGCCTCATCGGCATCGGGGCGGTCGTAATGGATGGTGCGAAGGTCGGCCGCCGTTGCGTGATCGGCGCGATGGCGCTGGTGCCGCCGGGAACCGAGGTGCCCGAGGGGTCGGTTGTCATGGGCGTGCCGGGGAAAGTCGTCGCGACGCGGGACAATTTCGCCCAGACCCGTCGAAACGCGCTGGTCTACCACCGGAATGCCCTGGCTTACGCCCAGGGAAGGCATGATGCGTGGCGAGGGGACGATTTCGCGAAGTGGCGGGAGGACGTCAACAAGCGCCTCGCCGCCGGGGAGGAAGTCGCAGCTTAAAGCGGGATCGCCAACAGCGTATCGATCTTGTCGCTGTCCAGCACGACAATCCGCTCGTTGAACCGGTACGGTGCCGCCGAAATATCGATCCGGTCCAAATAGCGCCCTGTCGCGAACAACGTTGTCGCTCCATCGTGCATGATCCGCGCCACGATGAAATGCGAGTGCACGACTGCCACCTGGCCGGTCACCTCCTTCAGCCGGATCGGGCCGACCACGTGGCGATAGCGGTGCGCCTCGAATATATTGGCGCGCCTTATGGAGAACACGCGATCGAGCAGCATGCCCTTCGTCGCGGCGTACATCATGCCCTGCCGCATGCCCGCCTCGTGGTCGTGGCGGCCGATCACCAAATAACGGCACGATTCGGCGAACAAATCCGGCCATTCCTCAAGCCGGTCCTCGTCAATCCGCTCGGCGTAGTCACCGATCAGTTCCTGAACACCGAGGCGGATCGCGACGTCGTCCATGGTCAGTCGCCCATCAGCGAGCGGTAATGCTTCCAGAAACCGCGGATGGCTGCCTCACTGGCGCGGAAGGGCTGCGACTCAGCCTCATGACCGCCCATCATCACAATGCCCGCGCCATCGTCGTTGTACTGCAGGGCGCGCTGCACGAAGCCGCCGACGCAGCCATCCTCCATCGAGATGTATCCCGCGGGACCGATCAGATTTCCCTGACGTAGTCTGCGTTCCGTCATGGCCTCGTCATCCGTGTCGAAGCCGAGATAAATCCATTCGAGCTCCGCTTTGTCGACCCCGCGCGGCCGGACCACACGGACCGCGATGGTGTTGCGAATTTGCTGCAGTACCATCCCGGGGAAGACGGTCAGAATCTGCACCGACACGCCGTCACCATATTCATCCACCGACTCGACGACGGAACTATCCTGCAGCCGGAACTCGCTGTCGGAGCGCAGGTTGGCATTCTTGTATTCGGCGTCCTCGGCGGCATAGTCGAGTTTGGCGAAGCTGTAATGACTGCCGCCATCCTTGTTGATGTAGATGCCTCCGGGCATGGTCAGACGATTTATCTTGAACGTCGTCAGGAACAAATGAAGGATCGAGGCGTGGTAGGTATCCTTCACGTTTTCGAAATAAAGTTTCCAGTTGTTCGGCATCACCTGAGAGTTGCGGCCAAGGATGTGCGGCGTACGGTTCATCACGCGCAGCACGCCCCGTGTGACGTCGGGGCCAAGCCAGGTCTCCAGGTCGGGAACGGTTTCGCTGAAGGTGCCGAATACGAGGCCGCCCAGAACAGCGGTCCTTACTCGTTGCAACCGGTGTTCTTCCTTACGGAATTCCGGCGGCATGCCACCCTGCCGCTGCACCCCATGCTCGAACGCCACCCCAGTCAGCTGCCCGGTCAGGTTGTAGATCCAACCGTGGTAGATGCAGTTGAATTCCTTGACGTTGCCCTGCCTCTCCAGGCACAGCAGGTTGCCGCGGTGGACGCAGCGATTGACGAACGCGTTGATCTCGCCGGCGGCGTCGCGGACCACGATCACGGCGGTCTCGCCGATCGTCGTGGCCACGAAATCGCCGGGCTTCGCCAGTTCCACGGTCAGGCACAGGTAGTTCCAGGTGGGACCCTTGAACAGACGCTCCTGCTCGCGGTCGTACTGGTCCTGATCAGTATAGACACGGAACGGAATTTCGCTGATGCCGTTCGATGGCCAGGGGACGCCGTGTTCGGCGGTCAGTCCGGATTGAGACATGCTTGCATTCTCCTTCGGCGGCTGCATGGCGCGGTAGGCGAACGCTATGCCAGTTCCACGCGCTCGGGAAGCCACCCCGACTGCAAACCGCCCCCGATCCCGGTCCTACCGTCCCTCCACCGCGACCGTCCCCCCAGCTACGAGTATGACAGTGTGCTACCGAGGCTGGCCGCGACGGCGCTGGCGCAATCTCGCCTGGTCACCGTGCCGTTGGGGAGCCCGCGCTGGCCAGAGACGCCTTAACTTTCGCGGGTTCGACGCTTGCCAATGGTCGGTCGACGATCCTCTGGCTTTCTGGCTTCTCGGAGATGAAATCGGCCGCCGGCACACGTGCGGAATCTAACGGGGTGGCAATTGGCGCGGCCATGATGTGCGGAACGGCGGGACTCATTCGGGAAGAAGCCAGAAATCCAGAGAAAGACATGAAACGATTCGCAGTCATCGTCGAAATCGACACATCCCCCCAACGCTACCGTCCCCCCAA
>JBEKGV010000603.1:0-3857 GCA_050012615.1 Acetobacteraceae bacterium
GGCGTGGTGGAGGTCGAAGAAAATGAAGAAAACCCCGGCTACTACAGCGCGAAATTCTTTCTCAGGCCGCACTACCAACTAGAAGGTCTCACCGTTTCCATGAGCCTCGTCTCCAGGATGCCGAAGGGATAAGACAATAACAGCGTCGCGTTAACACTAACCCAGAAACAAGGACGATGACATGGCCATAGACGCACAAATGTACTTCAAGGACTATCAAGGTAATTTCCTCGCGTCAGAGGCACAGTTGGAGTTTGGTACGAGCCAAAATACGTCCATCGTTACTCCGTTTAAGGAGGCCTTCAGTACCACGAAGTTCATGCAAGGCGCGTCGGGGGGCAAGACGGGAGCGAGAAGGTCTGGCCTGTTTGAAATCGAGGATTACAGCTTCGACATCGAGCAGGTTCTGAGTATTGGAAGCCAGAGCAGCGGCTCCGGCGCCGGAAAGGTAACGTTCAATCCTTTCTCGATTACCCGTAAAATCGATTGCTCTTCGCCAATGTTCTTCTCAATGGCGTGCTCGGGGACGCCATTCGCGCAGGTCGGGCTGGGTTTGCGCAAGAGCGCGGGTGCGCTGAACACCGGCGGCGGCTCCAGTGGTCTGATGTATCTGGCATTTACATTCGCACTCGTCGCAGTTAAAACGCTCGCCTGGGCTCACGACGATGAGGCGCCCAAGGAGACGGTGACGTTCGAGTATGGTGGACTGAACATCGATTATTGGCAGCAAGCGCCAGACGGATCGTTGGTTCAGGCGCCGCAAAAGGGTTGGAACCGTGTCAAGAATATCGCGGCTGATACCCTTGACACATTGAAGATCGTCTAAACCGCTCGCAAGAGGCCCCCTTTGGACGCCCTCGAAACCCTCCGATCCGGCGACGTCCTGGGTGCCCTCGACGCCCTGAAACAAGACGTGCGCAAAGCGCCGCGCGACCCCCGCCTGCGCACGTTCCTGTTTCAAATGTTCTGCATTACCGCCGAATGGGAACGCGCTCTCACGCAACTAACCGCCGCAGCCGAGCTCGACCCCTTGGCCTTGCCCATGGCGCAGACCTACCGCGCCGCCATCCGCTGCGAGATGCTGCGCGAGTCAGTCTTTCGTGGCGAGCGTTCGCCCACCGTACTGGGCGATCCAGGCCCTTGGCTCCCCATGCTGATCGAGGCCGCCAGACTGCTCGCATCGGGCAAACCGGACGATGCCGCACGACTGCGAGACACAGCCTTCGAAGCGGCCGAGGAGACCGGGGGCGCGATAAACGATACCCCGTTCGCCTGGATCGCCGATGCCGATCCCCGGTTGGGGCCGATCCTGGAAATCTTCCTCAATGGCAACTACATGTGGGTGCCGTTCACCCGGCTGAAGGCGCTGCGCCTTGATCCCCCGGCCGATCTGCGCGACCAGGTCTGGATGCCCGCGAACTTCACCTGGAGCAATGACGGAGAGAATGTCGGGTTCATTCCGACCCGCTACCCCGGCTCGGCCAACGCGAAGGACCCGGCATTGGCCATGTCGCGCCGGACCGACTGGTATGATGCGGATGGCGGCTGGTCACTGCCGCTGGGTCAGCGTGTGCTGGTGACCGACGTCGAGGAGACAGCGTTAATGGACATCCGCTCTCTCGCCATCGCGCCGGCCCTCGCGAGCACGAGCTAATCGATGTCCGGTCTGAGGGGCCGCGAGCGCCTGCAACCCTCGTTACTGGATCGGTTGACGGACAACGCGCCAGGGCAAAAACGAGACGGGCCTGATGCGCAAACTCTGAGTATGGCCCAGTTGCGTCAGGCGGTACTGCGGGACCTCGCCGCGCTTTTGAATACCTCCAATCTGGCGACGCTGCAGGATCTGTCGAGCACGCCGCTGGCGGCGAAATCGACACTGAACTATGGCATTCCCGGGTTTGCCGGCATGACCGAAAACTCCTCGCGGATCGTCACGATGGAGCGCGACATGCTGGAAGCCATTCGCGCTTTTGAGCCGCGTATCGACCCCGATACGTTACGGGTGCGTATGCGTGGTTCCGAAGGCGGCGAAGGCAGCACGGCTCTCGTCTTCGAAATCGAAGGCGAGCTATGGGCCCAGCCGGTACCGTTGCATCTGTTCTTGGAAACATCGATCGAAGTTGAAACGCGGCACGCTGTCGTCACCGAAGTAAAAGGGACGCCGTGATGGATCCGCGCCTTATGCGCCATTACGAGAACGAACTCACTTTCCTGCGCGACATGGGTTCGGAATTCGCGGCCGAATTCCCCAAGGCCGCGGCGCGTCTCGATTTGACGAACCTCGACGTCCCCGACCCGTATGTCGAGCGTCTGCTCGAGGGATTCGCGTTCCTGACCGCGCGGATCCAACTCAAGATGGAGGCGGAATTTCCGACCTTCACGCAGTCCCTGTTGCAGATGGTCTATCCGCATTATCTCGCGCCGACCCCGTCCATGGCTGTGGTGCGCTTCACCCCGACCGACGCTTTACGCGGCACGCCGAATGGCGTGGACCTGCCAGCCGGCCTGGAACTGCGCAGTCTGCTTGGCACCGAGGACCAGACCAATTGCGAGTTCCGCACGGCTCATGCCTTGCGCCTGCTGCCGATCGAAGTCGCCGAGGCCGACTATATCGCCTCTCCGGCGGCGGTCGCCGCGCTGGGATTGCCGGAACAGCCGAATGTCAAAGCGGCGATCCGCCTGCGTCTGCGAGCCAGCGGCGATCTCACCGTGAACAAACTCAATCTGGAGCGATTGAGTTTTTTCCTCGGTGGACCGGAAGCCGCGCGCATGCAGCTTTACGAGCAGCTGTCCGCCCATGTCGTTTCGATCGTGGCTCGACCCGGAGCGCGGCCGCTGCCATTTCAGGACCGGCTCCCGCGCACCGCGTTGCGCGCCAGTGGTTTCGATCCGGCACAGGCGTTGCTGCCGCGCGTGGCAGCCTCGTTCGACGGCTATCGGCTATTGCAGGAATACTTCGCGATGCCGGAGCGTTTCTTGTTCTTCGAACTTGGCGGCGAAGAACTGAGCCGTGCCGCGATCCGTTGCCCTTCCAAGGACATCGAAATCATCATCCTGCTCGACCGCGGCGAGGCGTCACTGCAAGGTTTCGGGCCGGGACATATGCAGCTCAACTGCACGCCGGCGATCAATCTGTTTCCGAAACGAAGCGATCGGGTGAACGTGTCGGAACACAATGAGGAACATCTCGTCGTTCCCGATCGCATGCGGCCGCTCGACTACGAGGTGTTTTCGGTCACCTCGCTCGAGGGGTTCGCGGCCGACGGAGGTTCCCCGCAGCCGTTCTTTCCGTTTTATGCCGCCAACGATCTCAGCCGCAATCCGGGCCACCGCAGTTACTATATTCTGCGCCGTCAGCCGCACCGCCTGTCGTCGCGTGCACGCGCCCGAGGTCCGCGCTCGGGCTATCTCGGGCATGACGTGCTGGTGTCGCTGGTAGATGCCGACAACGTGCCGTTGAACGTCTCGATCCGCCAACTGGCGCTTGACCTGATGTGTACCAATCGCGACCTGCCGATCTCGATGCCCGTCGGCAAGCAGCACACGGATTTCACGATCGCGGTCAACGCGCCGGTGGCGTCTGTACGCTGCATCGTGGGTCCCACTTCGCCGCTGCCCTGCCATGGCGACGGCGACTACGCATGGCGTTTCATTTCGCATCTGGCACTCAATTATCTCAGCCTCACCGACAACGATAATTTGCAAGGCGCCGCCGCGTTACGGGAGTTGTTGCGTCTTTACGTGCCAAACGATGCGGCGGCGAAATCACGTCAGCTCGATGCGCTGTTATCGGTATCCAGTTCACCGATCGTTCGCCGGATCCCCGGCGCCGGCCCGATCTGCGCTGGGCGCGGTCT
>JBEKGV010000604.1:0-3851 GCA_050012615.1 Acetobacteraceae bacterium
AATGAGCGACGATCGGGTCGCCCAGTTGCTGCTGACCCAGGAGATCGCGTCGTTTCTTTATGGTGAGGCGGAGTTGCTCGACGAGCGGCGGCACGACGAATGGCTGGCTCTGCTCGCCGAGGACATCCGCTATTGGATGCCGATGCGGCGCAACGTCAAATACGGCGACACCGAACGCGAATTCACGCGCGAGAGCGAAGACGTCAGCTGGTTCGACGAGGGCAAAGATACCCTGACCCGCCGGGTGCGCCAGATCCAGACCGGCATTCATTGGGCGGAGGAACCGCGTTCGCGTATCACCCACATGGTGTCGAACGTGCAACTTCTTGAAGTGACGCCCGACGTCAGGACGCCGCGAGAGGTCCTGGTGAAATCCAGGTTCCTGATCTACCGCAACCGCGTCGAAACAGAGACCGATCTGCTTGTCGGCAAACGCGAGGATACGCTGCGGCGGGAGGGTGACGGCTGGCTGATCGCGCGGCGGAAGATCATCCTCGATCAGAACGTGCTGCTGACGAAGAACCTGACGTTTTTCTTTTAAAGGGGAGCTCGTCCGATGAACGAAACACGAGGGTATCATTCCGGCCTCGTCGATAACACAACCGGGCTCATCAGCCGCGAGATTTTCGTCAATGATGATATTTACGCACAGGAACAGGAGCGAGTCTTCGCTCGGTCGTGGCTGTTCGTGGGGCATGAAAGTCAGATCCCCAATAATGGTGATTTCTTCGCCTCGCGCATGGGCGAGGAATCGGTGATCCTCTGCCGCGATCGCGCCGGCGCGGTGCATGTATTTCTCAATTCGTGCCGCCACCGTGGGATGAAGGTGTGCCGCTACGACGACGGCAACACCACGGTGTTCACGTGCCCCTATCACGGTTGGAGCTACGGCACTGACGGCGCACTGGTCGGCGTGCCGTTCTTCCGCGAGGCATATCATTCCGAGCTCGATCGGACAAAATACGGCCTCGTCGAGGTGGCACAGCTGTGCTGCTACAAAGGCACCGTATGGGCGTGCTGGGATGCCTCGGCGCCGCCGCTTCTGGAGTATCTGGGCGAGTTCCGGCGTTTCCTCGATCTGATCCTCGACGGCTGGGACGGGCGCGAGGGTCAGGCGGAATTACTGGGTGGCGTGCAAAAATGGATCATTCCGTGCAACTGGAAGTTTCCGGCGGAGAACTTCGCGGGTGACACGTATCACAACATCTCGCACCGCTCGGTCGACCTGGTTGGCGCGGGGCCAAGCGGGCGCAGCCGGCGCGATTACGGCGAACTCAGCGCGGCGCGGCGGCTGCACGTCGCCATTCCCGATCGCGGGCATCAGACGATCACTTACGTGCTCCCGAAGGATCACCAGCCGCGGGCCGCTTACCAGAACTCGCCCGAGGTCGCCGAGTATTTCCGCCATTGCGAGGAGGAGCGGCGGCGGCGTCCGGGGATCAACAGCCGGTTGATCGGGGCGCCCGGCGAGATTTTTCCCAATGTGGCGCTGCTGCCTCGGCAGCCTCGCACGCTGGCGGTGTGGCATCCGGTCAGCGCGCATCGGACCGAGGTGTGGCGGTTCTTCTTTGTCGATCGCGACGCGCCGCAAGCGGTGAAGAACTTCCTGCGCGATTACTACATCCGTTACTCCGGGCCGGCGGGGATGACCGAGCAGGACGATATGGAGAACTGGAATTACGCGCATTCCGCCAGCTGCGGAGTCATCGCCCGGCGCTACCCCTACACCTACGAGATGGGACTGGGCCACGCGGTCGAGGGCTGGGAGTGGGATGGACTGCGGATGCCAGGCCGGGTCGTGGAGCTGACCAAGACGATGGCGAGCGAGGAGCCGATGCGGAATTTGTACCGGCGGTGGGCGGAGTTCATGGAGGCCGATAGCTGGGACGAACTGGCGTCGTGGCGCCGAGATGGGGCGGCGGCGGCGAAGGCGGCGGAATGAGCGGGATCGTTAACGTTCGGGATCTGGCGGTCGGAACGCGGGTGGTACTGGGCTCTGGGGCGGAGGTCGAGATCGTGGCCAACCCGGGCGATGGGGTATGGGTGTTTGGCCGGTATCTCGCGTTTGGGGATGAGCCGGGGATGGTCGGGACGGAGGAGATGATTTTCGCGCAGGACGTGGTTGAGGTGCGGGGGTAAACAGGTTATATGCTGTCATTGCAGCGGTTGATAGCATTAGGGGGTTTACCCATGGCGACCTTGACGGTCCGAAATCTCGATGACGACGTGGTGCGCCGTTTGCGCATACGCGCCGCCGAGCGGGGACGTTCGGCTGAGGCAGAGCATCGCGAGATCCTCCGAGCGGCGTTGATCGGTGACGAGCCACAATCCGCTCGCCAACAGGCTGCCGCGCGCCTTGCCGAATTTCGCAGCCGGACCTCCGGGCGCGGATCGCCCTCGTCCGGCGAACTTCTGGAACAATCGCGCGCCGTCAGAATGGAATCGCTGACGGGAGCGGACGAGGGCGGCTGACTTGCCGCTCGTCGTCGATGCCTCGGTTGCGCTCAAGTGGGTTCTTCAGGAACCGGACAGTCACGTCGCCGAGGCTTTGATCCGGATCGAGCCGGAGCTGCTTATCCCCGATTTCTGGCTTGGCGAGGCAACCAACGTTCTCTGGGTGCAGGTCCGGCGGAAATTGCTCACACCAGACGAGGCTCGGGAGGGCCTGGCTTTGCTTCGGGCGCTGATCCAGCCGACGCCAACCGCTGGCATGGATCTGCACGAGGTCGCGCTGGAGATCGGCATCACGGTTAATCATTCCACATACGATACGCTGTATCTCGCCTTCGCGATCGCGATGGGGGCGAGAGGTGTGGTGGCAGCCGATGGGAGATTTGTCCGGGACATGGGCGCTCATCCCGACCCGGCGCTGGCGGGGATGCTTGTTCCGCTAGATGAATGGGGCAGAACGAACGGCGTGGTGGGGTCGTCAGTCTGATTTCTTCGGGACTTCAGTGGGGCGTCAACAATGGTCACGCGCCCGATGCCCCAGTTCACCGGTCACCAACATCCTTTGGCTATTGGCGGTACAAGAACCTGTGTCTTCCGCAATGTTCACAAATCTACTACTATCAGCCGAGTTAGAGCCCGAGGACCATAATGCCCAAGCTCGGATTCGTTGCCTATCCTGACGGACATCCGATTGTCACCGAAGCAATCGACGGTGCCGTGCTGCGATCTCGAGATGCACCCCTGGTGCTGAAGCCTTGGTGTGCAATGCATGTCATTGGATTCAGAATTGACGATCAAGTACGAGCCGATGTTTCGGCCGCTGCGGTGCTGATCGCAGACATTACGTACCCCAACATGAATGTATTCTATGAGATGGGTTATGCGATTGCCGTAGGAAAGCCAGTCATTCCGGCATTGAACGTCGCGGTTGAGCGTGCCGCACAGCGCGTCAATCAAATGGGGCTTTTCGATACTATCGGCTGGGCAAGCTATGCCAACTCGCACGATCTGTTCGAGGCGTTACAGAATCCTCCAGAAGCCCCTTGGACAAATACCTACACGCGCCGCAAGAACCACAGTCAACCTCTCTTCATTCTGGACACGCTGATAAAGACGGACTTCCGGAACCAGATATTCCATGCCGTCGAAAATTCGCAGGTCGAGTTTCGGGCCTTTGACCCAACGGAGATACCTCGCCTCACTGCCGCGAACGCCATCGCCGAGGTCTCTTCGTCAGCAGGTGTGATCGTTCCATTCCTAAGCGATGAGATAGTTGACGCGGAACGAAACAACTTACGGGCATCGTTTATACTTGGATTATGCCACGGATTCGAGGTGGAGGTGCTAGCTATCCAGTACGATAACCGACCCGCGCCGATTGACTATCGTGAATTTATCAC
>JBEKGV010000605.1:0-3835 GCA_050012615.1 Acetobacteraceae bacterium
CTTTTCGCTGTTTCCTTCGACGTTGACGGACACATTCGGCGCGAAGGACGCGACGACCAAATACGGATTTCTTTATATGGCGCAGGGGATCGGTTCGGTGCTTGGAGGCCCGGTGGCGGCCTGGCTGCACGATGCGACAGGCAGCTGGGTCCCGGTGTTCATCACGATCATAGCAATGGATGCTCTGACAGCTGTACTGGCGTTTTTCGTGTTGAAGCCGATGCGCGCGTCGTATCTGGCGCGGCGTGCGTGGTAAGCACCGGTCGTTTCTGTACAAGAAAAGAAATTCAATCGCGGATGCAGACGGATAAACGAAGATTATAATATTTTATCGGCGGATCGACCGTCTTGCGCCAGACGCGGAGCGTGCCGGACTATTCCCCTGGGGGTCGCTGCGCTACCGCGGTGCCTTTGATTTCGAGGTAACGGGCGATGCGTAGCGCGACGTCCTCCCGCCATGGCGGCGCTATGATCTGGACGCCCACCGGCATGGGACCTGGCACCGGAACAGCCACCACCGGAAGGCCGACGAACGAGATCGGTTGCGTGTAAACGCCAAGGTTGGCGCGCACGGACACCTCCACTCCGTCCAGCACGAAGGTTTTCTGGCCGAGCAAGGGCGCGCCGCAAGGGGTCGCGGGCGCGATGATCGCGTCCACCTCGTCGAACAGCCGCGAGATCGCGTGCTGGTACCAGCGGCGGAATTTTTGTGCCTGGATCACCATCGCCGCCGGGATCATGGCGCCGGCGAGCAGCCGATCCCGGACATCCGGATCGAAGTCGCCGGGCCGCGTGCGAAGCCGCGCCAGATGCAAGGCTCCGCCCTCGGCGGCGGTGATTAAATAGGCCGCCGAGCGGGCACGGGCGGCCTCCGGCAAATCGACCTCGCGATCGACGTTCAGGGCGTCGCGAACCTGCTGCACGGCACGCTCCGCCTCCGGCATCAAACCGGCCTGGAAATAGCCGCCCGCGGCGGCGATCCGCAGCCCTTCGATGCCCTGATCCAGCGTCTCGAAGACCGGCTCCTCCAGACGCTGCGCGCAGAACGGGTCGTCGGCGTCGTGGCCTTGCATCGCGTCGTAGGCACAAGCCAGGTCGCCGACGGTGCGCGCCAGCGGGCCGAGGTGATCCAGGCTGGAGACGAACGGAAAGCTGCCGGTCCGCGGCAGACGGCCGAAGGTTGGCTTCAGCCCGAATAATCCGCACAGCGACGCGGGCACGCGGATCGACCCATTGGTGTCCGATCCAAGGGCCAGCGGCACCATGCCGCCCGCCACGGCGACGCCGGAGCCGCCGGACGAGCCACCCGACATGCGCGTCGTATCGTGGGGGTTGCGCGACGGTCCGTCATGACAGTTTTCGCCAGTAAAATCATACGCGTACTCGCCCATGTTCAGAGCGCCCACGAGGATCGCGCCGGCCCGCTCCAGCCGGGTGACGAGGACAGCGTCGCGCACCGCCGGCTTCCGCTCGCGGTTGATCGAACTGCCGGCGCGGGTGGGCAATTCCGCGATATCGTAAAGGTTCTTCACCGCGAACGGCACGCCGGCCAGCCTGCCCGGCTTGCGGCCCACGGCCCGCTCGGCGTCGATGGCGGAAGCCCTCGCCCTGGCCCGTTCGGCGAGCACGTCCGTGAACGCGTTCAGCACGCCATTCCGCGCCGCGATCCGGTCCAGAGCGGCGTCGGCGACCACTCGCGCGCTGAGCGCCCCGGAGCCGACGGCAGCGGCGATTTCAGTGGCACTCTGCCAGGTCAGTTTGGGCATCGGTCAGGCCGTGAACACCGGCGCCGGCTCAGCTTCGTCGGGCAGTTCGAAGTGCCGCACCAGCAGGCCAAGCCGAAATGTCAGGGCAAGGTTGGCCCGCACGGCGTCGCGCCACTCCGGCTCCAATCGCAGGCCCAGGACGACGGCGGACGCATCCATGAAGGCTTCAATTTCGGCATCGGTCATCTCGAAGGGCAGTGGCGTTGGGCTGTTCACTGATCGTCCCCTTGGTCGCCCCCTTGGTCGTCCGCTTGGTCATCCCCTGGCTGCATCACGACGTCTCCTGAGCGGCGAGCCACCCCCGCCAGCCACCATGCGCGGTGATATCCTGGGCGCCGTCAAGCGCGTGTGCCTCGCCGAGGAAGCCAAGGCAAGGTCCGTCTTCCAGCGCCACGGTGCCAAACCCAAGCGGCGGCGGAACCAAAGCGAGGAGCGGACCGACCGCCGCCATGGGCAGCACCCATACCTCGCCCTCGATGGCGCCCCCGGGATTGCTACGGGCCATCCCTGGCCGGTTGCCGATGGCGTGCAGACGATACACCGGCTCGGTGCGCGCCACTCGCAGGAAGCGGCCGCCCAACGAGGTGATCTGGGAATTGAGCGGCAGGCCCGACATGTGCGCACCGATGCAAAACAACGCGGTCTCGCCGGGTTGGATATCATCGGCCTGTGCTGGCGGCGCGAGGTTTGCCGTGAAACTCCGGTGAATGTGATCGGCGATGGCCGCCAGCCGGCCCTCCGACCATGCCGGGCCAATGACGGTCACGCCCACGGGGAGCCCCCCAGGGGGCTCCCCGGGGAGACCATCCGCGCCGCGGCCGGCCGGGACGGCGATGGCCGCGAGGTCGCACAAATTGACGAAGTTGGTGAACGTTCCGAGCCGCCTGTTGGGGCCGAACGGGTCGGCCGCCAGCTCCGCCAGTGTCGGGCAAAACGGCACGGTCGGCAGCAGCATCGCGTCGCATCTGGCGAACAACTGGGCCGCGAGGCGCCGGACGCGCGCCAGGGCGTGAAACGCATCGAATGCATCGACCGTCTTCCGTTGCAGGCCGGCCTCGATGATCCTCCGGGTCACGGGGTGCATGATCTCGGGGCGCCCGGTCACGACGTCGCGCAGAGCGGCGGTCCGCTCGGCGACCCAGGGGCCTTCGTAGAGCAGCCGCGCGATCTCCAGGAACGGCGCCGGGTCGATGGTTTCTGTCACGAACAGGCCAGCCGACCGGCGGTAAAGCGCGGCTACCTCGGGCTCGCAGAGTGTGTCGATGTCGGCGATCGCGATCCTGGCGAAGACGGGCAAAATGGAGCGGCGAAGATACCCGGCCGGTGCCTGGCGCGAGTAAGGGTCGGTCGGGTCGTAGCCGGCGATCACCCGTTGCACGGCAAGCGCGGCGTCCACCGTGCGGGCGAAGACCGAAATGGTATCGAGGGAGCGGCAGGCCGGTATCGTGCCGGCGGCGGAAATCGCTCCGATCGTCGGTTTCAGCCCGACGATGCCGCCGAATGCCGCCGGTACCCGGCCGGAGCCCGCGGTATCGGTCCCGAGCGCGATGTCGACGATCCCGGAGGCGACCGCCACCGCCGAGCCCGAGGAGGATCCCCCCGGCACATGGGCGGCGCTGAACACGTTGCGTGGCGTCCCGTAGGGGCTCCGGGTCCCGACGAGGCCCGTGGCGAACTGGTCCAGGTTGGTCTTGCCGATCAACAGCGCTCCGGCATCGAGCAGCCGCTGCACGGACGGCGCCGATACCGCCGGCTGGCGGGCATAGTCCGGACAGGCCGCCGTGGTCGGAAGGCCGGCGACGTCGATGTTGTCTTTCACCGCGACGGTGAGGCCCCAGAGCGGCCGCCCTCTCGGGCCCTCTGCCTCAAGCAACCGCGCGCGCGCCATGACGGCATCGTCGGAGACGCGGGTGATCCAGATCGCCGGATCGGCGGCGGCGCGGTCGGTTGCCAGAGCGGCTTCGGCGGCGGCGATCGGACCACGCGTCATGCGGTGGGCGCGACGGCTTTGGTGAAACTTCTGCCCATGACGCCACCTTCGGTTCATCGCGCCGGCACGCGGCGGGGGC
>JBEKGV010000606.1:0-3835 GCA_050012615.1 Acetobacteraceae bacterium
CCCGTATCGACCACGCGTGTCCTGATATAGGACAGCGTAACCATGCGCGGTGAAATACGCGGCGATTTCAGCTCGCGATGCCGGGGCGCTATTTACCGCGGTGATCTCGCTTCGGCTGGTTTCCTGGCGCCCATAAGGCGTCCGCTCCATGATCACCGGAAACCGACCGCGACCCATGGGGAGAAAAACATCGGTCGCGAGACGAATACCGTCCCGCATCGGCACCATGATCGTTTCAGGCATCACGGCGCCCCGGCGCGCAATTGCGTCCCGGCGAAATCCGCGAAGAATGTCGCCAGCGCGGCGACGGTGGCTTCGATCAAAGCCTCGCCCGCCGCGACGGTGGACGCGGCCGGATCGCCGACATAACCGACATCTCCGGCCGCGAAGATCGGCGCGAAGTAACCACCGGCCGCCCGGATCGGATCCGGAGCATTGCCGGCGGCATAAGACGGACCAACCCGTGGTGGCAGGCCAACGACCTTGGCGGCGATCCGCTCGGCCTCCGCCGGCCGCAGCGCGAGCTGCACCGACGTCTCGTAAGCGCAGGCATGGGCGATGCCCCGCAAGGTGCCAGGCAACACCTCCAGCCACTGCTTCTGGCCAGGCGACATGTAGTTCACGTATCCAACCTCGATCCCGCGGCTGGCCAATGCCGTGCACGCGGAGGTCAAAGGACCCTGGTTGCCGCCGTGTCCGTTGACGATCAGCATCCGCTTAAAGCCGGTGCGATGCAGACTCTCGACCACATCCGTGACCAGCCCGACAAAGGTCTCCAGCGACAGCGTGATCGTGCCGGGCCACGCGCGATGATGCGGAGAAAACCCAAACGATGGCGGCGGCAACACCAAAACATGCGGCGACGCGCAACGGGCGGCGGCACGCAGCGCGAGCTGATACGCCGACAGCGAGTCGGTATCGACCGGCAGATGATCGGAGTGTTGCTCGACCGCCCCCACCGTCAGCACCGGCATCGCCCCGGCATCACGCGCCGCCGCGATCTCGGCCCGGGTCAGCGTCCCCCACTCGTTCGTGCGCCGCCATTCATCCGCCATTGCCGCCTCCTGCCAGCCCGGAAATCATTTTGCCACTGGGCGACGCCATGGGATAGGCTCGGCCGATGGACATAAGAAGTGAGATCAGGGCCTCGGTTTGCCCGCATGACTGCCCGTCGACGTGCGCCTTATCGGTGGAAGTACTGGACGGATCCCGCATCGGCGCCGTTCGCGGTGCCGAGGACAACAGTTACACAGCCGGCGTGATTTGCGCCAAGGTCAGCCGTTACTCGGAACGTATCCACCACCCCGATCGTCTCACCCATCCTCTGTTGCGAACCGGCCCAAAAGGCTCAACTCAGTTCAGGCGAATTTCGTGGGACGAGGCGCTGGACCGGGTCGCAGGCGCCTTCACCGAGGCCACCGCGCGGCACGGCGGCGAAGCGGTATGGCCGTTCTTTTTCGCCGGCACGATGGGCCTCGTGCAGCGAGACGGCATCAACCGGTTGCGCAACGTGATGCGCTACTCGCGGCAAAAGATGACGATCTGCACGATGCTGCCGGAAATCGGTTGGCACGCCGGAGTGGGCCAAAGCCGCGGCGTCGATGCGCGGGAGATGGCGAAGTCCGACCTGATCGTGATGTGGGGCGGCAATCCCGTCTCCACCCAGGTCAACGTCATGACTCACGTGAGCCGTGCGCGGAAGGAACACGGCGCGAAGTTTGTCGTGATCGATCCGTATCGGACGCCAACCGCGGCCGTCGCCGATCTGCACCTGGCGCCGCGGCCGGGCACGGATGGAGCGCTGGCCTGCGCGGTGATGCACATCGCGTTTCGCGACGGCTTCGCCGACGATGAATACATGGCGCGCCACACCGATTTTCCACCCGGTCTGCGGCAGCATCTTTCGTCGCGTTCACCGGAATGGGCGGCTGCGATCACCGGCCTGTCGGTCGCGGAAATCGAGAATTTCGGTAAACTGTACTGCACCACGAAGCGCAGCTATATCCGCGCCGGCTACGGCTTCGCCCGCAGCCGCAACGGTGCCGCCAACATGCACGCGGTCACCTGCCTGCCGTCGGTCACCGGCGCCTGGCAGTACAAAGGTGGCGGCGCTCTCTGGTCAAACCGCGGCATGTATCACTGGAACAAAACGCTGATCGAGGGTTTGGATGCTGTCGACACCAGGATCCGCGCTCTCGACATGAGCCGGATCGGCAGCGTCCTGACCGGCGATCGCACCGAGCTTGGCGACGGGCCGCGGGTCCATGCCATGCTGATCCAGAATCAAAATCCGCTGACGGTGTGCCCGGACTCCAATCGCGTCCGCCGCGGCTTTTCCCGAAAGGATCTTTTCGTCGCCACGCACGAACAATTCCTCACCGAAACCGCCCGCTGGTCCGACGTCGTGCTGCCCGCGACGATGTTCATGGAGCATGACGACATTTATCAGGCCGGCGGGCACAGCCACATCCAGATCGGCCCGAAGTTGATCGAGCCGCCCGGCGAGTGCCGTTCCAACCACGAACTGATCCAGGCGCTGGCGCATCTTCTGGGAGCCAAACATCCCGGCTTCGAGATGACCGCGATGGAACTCATCGACGCGACCCTGAAAGCATCAGGCTGGCCGGATGCCGAGACCGTGCGGCGCGAACGCTGGATCGACGCGACGCCGGCGTACGACGACGCGCATTTTCTGACCGGCTTTCCGCAGCCGGACAAGCGTTTTCATTTCGCTCCCGACTGGTCGAGATTTGGCGCCAATCACGCGGCGATGCCGAAGCTTCCGGATCACATGGCCGTGATCGACGAAACCTCCGCCGACCGGCCGTTTCGCCTCGTCACCGCGCCGGCGCGCAGTTTTCTCAACACCACCTTCTCCGAAATGAAGTCCGGGCAACGCCGCGAGGGACGACCCACGGTGAAGCTGCATCCGGACGACGCTCGCCGGCTCGGGATCGGCGATGGCGACAAAGTTCGCCTCGGCAACGATCGTGGCGAGGTCGTGCTGCACGCGACGACCGCCACCGGCCAGCTTCCCGGGGTGCTGGTGTCGGAAAGTATCTGGCCGTCCGAGTATTTCGAAGGCGGCATCGGCATCAACGCTTTGACCAGCGACGATCCCGGCCCTCCGTATGGCGGGGCGGTGTATCACGACACGTCGGTCTGGCTGCGGCTCGAAGCAGCGCCCGCCGCGTTAACCAGCGCTTCACGTGATCAGGATACCCTCGTGTTGGGCATTCCGCCTGCGTGAACTGAGGGTTGCATGGCAAAGCTGCCTGGGTTGTCCGGGCTACGCGCGCGCATCACGCTCGCGTTGGCGTTGGCGTCCGCCGGGACGGCCGTCTTCGTGCTGCTTGGCGTGCTTTGGATCATCAACGGCATCATCGACCGCGCGGATCAGCGCGAGTTGCACGGGCACTACGACGCCCTGCGATCCGATCTGCTGCGGGAGGCGAACCGAGCCGTTGCGATGAGCGGCGTGGTCGCGACGATGTCCCCGGTACGGCAGGCCATGGCGCAAGGCGATCGCGCAACGCTGATGGGCCTCTTTGGCGCCGGCTTCGCCGAACTGAAGTCGGCCTATGACGTCGAGCAATTTCAATTTCATACCGCCCCGGCGACCTCATTCCTGCGGGTTCACCAACCTGAGAAGTTCGGCGACGATCTCTCGGGATTCCGCAAGACTGTGGTCGATGCGAACACCACCGGCAAGACTGTTCTGGGACTTGAAGGCGGCGTCGCCGGGCTGGGGATCCGCGGCGTGGTGCCGATCACCCTCGCCGGCAAACAGCTCGGCACGGTCGAGTTCGGTTTGTCGTTCGGCCAGCCGTTCTTC
>JBEKGV010000607.1:0-3829 GCA_050012615.1 Acetobacteraceae bacterium
CCGCACCGCCGACGTCTCGCGCGACTTCGCCTTCGTGCGCGATGTGGGCGAGGCGTTCCTCGATGTGTTCCCGCGCATCGTGCGCCGGCGCATGCACGAGCCCTGGACCGCGGCGGAGCGCGAGCACCAGTTGATCCGCCGCGGCCGTTACGTCGAGTTCAACCTGATTTACGATCGCGGAACGTTGTTCGGGCTGAAGACGGGCGGCAACGTCGAAGCGATCCTGATGAGCCTGCCGCCGGAGGTGAAGTGGCCGTGACGACGGCGCAACAGAGCCGTCCTGATACGTCGCACAATATTACTCTCGCGCCCTCGCGGCCGCGGTCACCCGGTCGGCGGCGCGATCGCGTCAAGGGCAAGACCGCGCGTCTCGGAACCGATCTGCGTCACCGCGACAGCGGCCACCGCCAGCATCACCGCGATCGTGCCAAAGACCGCGGGAACCCCCCAGGTGGTTTGAATGTAGAGGAAGCCGGGGACGATGATCGCGGCACCAATCCGGCCGCCTGAATGGGCAAGGCCGAAACCGGAAGCGCGCGCATTGGTCGGGAACACCTCGGAAGCGAAAATCTGCATCGAGTTCCCGGCCAATTGGATGCAGAAGAACATCACGAAGCCGACGGCGAGGAGCATCGCCTCCGACTGGGCCGAGGCGAACAACGCGGCAAACAGCCCGGCGAGCACGAAGGCGGCCACGGCGGTGCGAATGCGGCCGAAACGTTCCAGCGCGAACATCATGAACGCACTGCTGCACGGATAGGCGATCGTCATGCCGAGAGTGAACGTCAACGATTTGGTAATCGAGAACCCCTGGCCGGCCATGATGTTGGGCAGCCAGGTGCCGAGCCCGTTGGCGATGCCGAAGAACGCGAAGAAGCAGATCATCGACGCGATCACGTTGCGCGGGTATTGCCGAAGTACGATGGCCATTGGATCGCTTTTCGTGTCGCTGGCGGCGTCGACGGCAAGGCTCTCAAGCGGCGGCGCCGTCAGGTTCATGCGCTTCAAGAGGTCGAGGGCGCGCTGGCCCTTGCCGTGCGTCGCCAGCCAACGCGGCGACTCCGGCAGCGAGAAGCGCAGGACGAAAATGATCAGCGCGCCGATGCCGATCACGACCCAGATGCCGCGCCAGCCAATCGTGTCGCGGAACCCGAGCGCCATCAGGATGCCGACCGGCCACGGGAAGGCGCCGCCGATCAGCTGCATCAGGGCGAGGATGCGGCCGCGAATGTTTTTGGGCGCGTATTCAGCCGTATACGAAAAGCACAGCGGCTGCTCGGCGCCGAGCCCGATCCCGGCGATGAAACGAAACGCCGCGAGCCACATGAAATTCGGCGAAAAGGCAGCGGCGATCGTCGCCACGCCGTAGAGGAGCAGGTTGAATTGATAGACCGCTTTGCGGCCGAAGCGGTCGGTGAACTCGCCCTGGCCGACGCAGCCGATCAGCAGGCCGATGAGAGTGGAACTCCCGACTACCGCGACCTGCGGCGCGCTGATGAAGCCGCTGTGGATCATGTCGGGCACCAACGCCCCGAGGATCGTCAGGTCGAGAACATCGAAAAAGTAGCCGCCGGCAACGAGCGCCAGAACCCGCCAGTGGATCGGCGTCATCCGCGCATCGTCCATCGTATCGCCGACAAACGCTTCGATTGATTGGGCCATAGGCGTCCATCCCCCCGTTCGGCCGCGCCGTTCCCACTGTGCCGCGGGTGCCGGGCCGTTGTCGTTGTCCAATGACATATCACGACTGATCAATGGAGGGCAGAGGAGGGCCGCCACCGCCACGCCCTGACGCGCTCGCGAAGGCCGGACAGAAAAGTTGATGCCTCAAAAAGGCAGCGTTACGATGACGGATGGCGCCACTGCTTTGCCAATACTCATGCCCGCCACGAACCAGCCGCGGTCCCGAATTCGGCACCATCGTTGCGGCGACGTCCCTCTTGGAGTCCGTCCGGAATCCTCTCATCGAAAGGTGAGGATAATTCTCTTTGGCACGACCCCGGATCGGACGATGGTCCGTAAGCATCCGCCGTTCATCCTCGTCCATCCTTTCTTATCCGCGCCAAATATATTCTGATTCAAACGCCGGAGATTGGTCCACGGTAAGAATTTTAGCGCGGATAAGAAAGGATGGACGAGGATGAACCAAATGAGGCAATGCGGTCGAACCGTTCACGATCCGGTCCAACTCATATTGCCCTGGCATTTGTTTCCGGACAGACACTTGGGATATTCCTGGTTCGGCGAGCGGGTCGGGCGGGAGAAGGAAAACCAAAGAATGCTGAAACAGGCCATCCCGAACATCTTCGTCAAAGACTTTCCGGCGGCACTCGCCTGCTACACCGGGCCGCTCGGCTTCCGCCCGTTGTTCGTCTACGGTGAAATCCCGTTCTACGCCCATGTGGCGCGTGACGAGGCGGTACTGGCGATCCGCCACGTGACAAAACCTGTCATCGATCACACTGCCGGCGAGGCTTTGCTGAGCGCGTTCATCGAAGTCTCGGATGTCGACGCCCTATACGACTCCCTGCGAGCATCCGGCGCCCAGATCTGGCAAGCACCGCGCGATGAGCCCTGGGCCATGCGTAGCCTGATCGTCAGCGATCCCGACGGCAACCTGATCTGCTTCGCGTCCAACCTGGCCAGATAATTGAATCCGTACGCGATCAATCCCCCGGATCGATCCACCCAATGTTCCCGTCCGCGCGCCGGTAGACCACGTTCAAAACGCCCGAGTTCACGTCGCGGAACATCAACACCGTATGGTCCGCCAGTTCCATTCGCATCACCGCTTCGCTCACCGACAAATGCGCGATCTCGGTCGTCGTTTCGGCGATGACGACCGGTGCGGCATGCGGCGCGGTATCGGGTTCCTCATGGTCCTCCGCCTCGGCACGCAGAATGATTTGACGCGCCGACTCAGGCCGCGCACGCTGAGCATCGTCGCGCGCATGGTCGTTGACCCGCCGCCGATAACGTCGCAACCGTTTTCCGACATGCGCCGCGGCTTTGTCGAAGGCCGAATACGCGTCGGTTCCCTCGGCCTCACCGCGCAGCGTCAGTCCGCGTCCGGCATGCAGGTTGATGTCGCAGAGAAATCCAAGCCGCGATCGCGCGAACGTGATCCGTGCTTCCTGAGCGTGCTCGAAATACTTGCCGGTGATGCCCGTCAACTCGTGCGACACCCGCTCGCGCAATGCGTCGGAGAGTTCAATCTGCTTACCGGATACCGTGATTTGCATGTGCCATTGTCCTGTTGAATTCCCAACAGCATCGTATCACCTGATTCCAATCGGGCGATACGCGCTCAGGCGGGTACCGCCTTGACCCGCCGGCGACCCACGGAGTTCGGGATGTGCATCGCCTCCCGGTATTTGGCCACCGTTCGGCGGGCGATGTCCACACCTTCTCGTCGCAACACAGTGACAATCTGGTCATCGGACAAGATCCCGGTCGGCGCCTCGGCACTGATCAATTGCCGGATGCGATGCCGCACCGCCTCCGAGCTGTGACTCTCGCCGCCGCCCACCGCGCCGATCGATGTGGTAAAGAAATACTTAAGTTCGAATATTCCCCGCGGCGTCGCAATGTATTTGTTCGAGGTCACCCGGCTTACGGTGCTCTCATGCATTTCCACCGCGGTTGCGATATCGCGCAGGATCAGCGGCCGCAGATGCGCCACGCCCAGTCGAAGGAAGCCGTCCTGCAAGCGCATTATTTCGGCGGCAACTTTCAGGATGGTTTGCGCGCGTTGCTGCAACGAGCGTACCAGCCAATTCGCGCTCGCCAGGTGATCGGCCAAAAACACCCTGTCCGCTTTGTTCGCCCG
>JBEKGV010000608.1:0-3823 GCA_050012615.1 Acetobacteraceae bacterium
CAGCACGCGATGGCGAAGCGCAGCGACGCATCGGCGTTGGATCCCTCCAACCGCAGCTTGCCATAGCGCGGATCATTCGGCCGCAGCGCGCTCAACAGCACCATGTGCCCGCCTGAGGACGTGCCTAGCCCGCCGACCAGATCGGCGCGGCTGTTGAATTTTTCCGCATTCGCTTTCAACCAACGGATGCCCAGATTGACGTCGGCGATGGTGTCCGGATAGCGCGCGACGGGCGGCATGCGAAAGTCGATCGAAAGGACAACGACGCCGTCGGCCGCGAGAGCCTCGGCGATCGCGACGTTGTTGAACCGGTCGCCTCCGGTCCAGGCGCCGCCATGCACCTCCAGCACCGCCGGAAATGGTCCGGGACCGATGGGTTGATAAAGCCGTGCCAGCAAGGGTTGCCCGTCCTGGCGCTGATATTCGACATCGTCCGCGCGGAAATCCATGGTGTTCGTCCTCCTGAGCAGATCGTAGCGTCGCCGGCCGGTTCGCGGCAAACCTGACGGCGGTCAGTCGGGCCAGAAATCTGGACGCATCGCTTCGTCGAAGGTGAAGGGGCAGGTCGTGGGGAATGCATCACGGTCCAGGCCGGTCTCCTGCGCGGCGTCAATCCTGGCCAGCCGATATGCGCTCACCATGATTTCCCCCAACTGAGACTTTAGACTGGGATTTTCTTTGAGATGATCTTCCAGCTCAATGCGTTGCCCCTCGATCGTGAGCGTCCAGCTCTTGCCTCGATACGTCGGTTGATACCGCCACTTCAGCAGGTGGGCCAACAACACCTTCAGACGGCTGATCAGCTCGCGTCTCTCGCTTCGTGCCATGCTTTCAATTTCTTCCGCGATATTCTCGACGTCGAGTTCGGACAGCCGCCCGGCACGCAGCAGCGCCGCCTGTTCATTGGCCCAGGCGTAGAAGTCGGTGTCATAGAGAGTCGCGTTTTTTGTCGACATGATCGGGTCACCACCAACCACCGACACTACGCCAAATCCGCCGCGCAGTCACCCGATTTCCGCCAAACGCGCCGGGTTGCTATAATGCCAACCGACAATCCGTCGCGGAAAGACCCTCGTCCCATGGACTTCGCCCTCACCGAACCGCAGCAGCAGATCCGCGATCAGGTCCTCCGGATTTGTGCCCGGTTCGACGACACCTACTGGCTGGAACGCGACCGCGACGCGGTCTTTCCGCATGCCTTCTTCAACGCCCTGGCGGAGGGAAACTGGCTGGGCATCGCCATGCCCGAGGCTTACGGCGGCGCCGGCCTCGGCATCACCGAGGCCGCGGTGATGATGCAGGCGGTCGCTGAATCCGGCGCCGCGATGAGCGGGGCGAGCGCCATCCACATCAACATCTTCGGCCTCAACCCGGTCATCGTCCGCGGCACCGAGGCGCAGAAGTCCCGGATGCTGCCGCCTTTGATCGCCGGCAAGGACAAAGCGTGTTTCGGCGTGACCGAACCCAATGCCGGCCTCAACACCACCGAACTGACCACGCGCGCCGAGAAGCACGGCGATCGCTATCGCATCAACGGCACCAAGATCTGGACTTCCACCGCGCAGGTCGCCAACAAAATTCTGCTGCTGGCGCGCACCACGCCGCTCGACAAGGTCAAGCGCAAAACGCAAGGCCTGACCTTGTTCTATACCGACCTCGACCGCGCTCACGCCGACGTGCGGCTGATCCACAAAATGGGCCGGCACGCCGTCGACAGCAACATGGTCTTCTTCGAGGACATGGAAGTGCCGGAGGACGACCGCATCGGCGAAGAAGGCGAGGGGTTTCGCGCCATCCTGCACGGTCTCAACCCGGAACGAGTCCTCGTCGCCGCGGAAGCCATCGGCATCGGCCGGGCCGCGCTCGACCGCGCCTCCCGTTACGCGCGCGAGCGCATCGTGTTCGGCCGGCCGATTGGGCAGAACCAGGCGATCCAACATCCGCTCGCCCGCAACTGGGCCGAGCTCGAAGCCGCCAACCTGATGACGCTCAAGGCCGCCTGGCTTTACGACACCGGCCAGGAATGCGGCGCCGAGGCGAACGCCGCCAAGTACCTCGCCGCCGAAGCCGGCTACCGCGCCGCCGAGCAGGCTGTCATGACACTGGGCGGCATGGGCTACGCGCAGGAATACCACGTCGAACGGCTGTTCCGCGAAAGTCTCATCCCGCGTATCGCTCCCGTCACCCGCGAGCTGATCCTGAGCTATCTGGCCGAGCGCGTGCTCGATCAGCCGAAGTCGTATTGATCGTCAACCAAGGAAGGAAACACTCTCATGCCAGTTCTCCGGTCTTCCGATCGCCAGACCAAAGTGCAACCCCCCGCCAATTTCACCGGCGTCGTATTCTCGGACGAAATCGTGCAGGGGTCGGCACCGTCGCGGATGCGCGCGTCCGTGGTGTCATTCACGCCGGGCGGGCGTACCGCCTGGCACACGCATCCGGTCGGTCAAACGCTGTACTGTCTGTCCGGCGCCGGCCGCATCCAGTTCGAGGGCCAGCAGGTGCAGGAGATCCGCGCCGGCGACACCGTGATCATTCCGCCGAACACCAGACACTGGCATGGCGCGGCGCCGGACAAGTTGTTCTCTCACCTCGCGATGTCGGAGCAAACCGATAAGGGCGAGGGGACAGCGTGGTTCGAGCACGTCTCCGACGGCGATTACAACGCCGCCCCCGCGCCGGTGACCTGAGCGCCATCGCGATGCCATGGCGCGGATGTCGCCGCGCCATGGCTGTCATACGACCAGGGCTGTCAAACGAAGTGGATGAAGACCGCGACGCCGTAGACGCAGGCCAGCGCGCCAATCGCACCCGCGGCGACGCCCAATGCGCGGACGCGCGTCACCACCGAAACCGAGGCCAGTACGATCGCTATCTCCAGAGCGCTCGAGGTGTACTCGAAGCCGTGGTAAGCGTGGAACGCGTATTCTCGGTCCTCCTCCTGGAGTTCCGCCTTCTCTCGAAGCTGCTTCATGCCGTCGCCGGCCGAGGGTTCGTCGTGCATTCTCGCTTCTTCCGACTCCGCGTCCGCGATTCGCTGCCTTATCGCGGGATCGGCGGCGTTCGGCAGACTCTCCATCAGCGTCGCCTCCGCCCGCCACAAATTGGCGCGCAGGTTCTTCGCCTGATAGGCGTTCCAGGTGTCGGACGCGGTGATGTTGTGCGTCAGATAGGCGGTCTGCGACGACTTCGCCCCGAGATCGGCCAGCGCCAGGCTCGCCGCCAGGACCGACACCACCACCGCCATCCATCGCGGCCAGGAGTCCTCGTGGCCGCGCGCCTCGTGCTCCGCATCGATCTGTTCCCGCGCGGTGTCGACCGGGTCCACCATTCCGCCCCCTCTTGGTTTAGTGGCTGCAACCTATGGTAATTCCCCGGTAGAGACCAACCACGGGCATTTCAATCGCTGGGTCAGCGGGCCAATCATCTTGCGGCACACGACAAAAAGTGCGTAAAATCTCAGGCATGGGATTCTTGAACACAACCTCGAAGCTGTCCGCCCCCGTGATCGTCCTCGTCGTTCTGGGCGGCTGCAGCACCAGCTCACTTTCCCGGACTTTTGGATTGACCCGCGATGCGCCGGACGAGTTCACCGTGGTGACCCGCGCGCCATTGTCGATGCCGCCGGACTTCACGTTGCGTCCGCCGCAGCCCGGCGCGGCGCGCCCGCAGGATCAATCCGACAGGTCTCAGGCCGAGTCCGCCCTCGTCCCCGATCAGGCCTTGGGCGGCCCGCCGGTCGGCGTCAGCCCAGGCCAGGCGGCCTTGGTGCGCGATGCCGGCGGAGGGGCATCGCCGGATATCCGTGAGCGCGTCGATCAGG
>JBEKGV010000609.1:0-3820 GCA_050012615.1 Acetobacteraceae bacterium
AAAGAAATTATTGCGACTGAGCCTACCAGCAGCGTCCCCGGGCTCGGTCCGCTGGCTCGGCCGCGCTTGTTCAGTGTCCCGTGGGCCGACCTCCGCGGCCACAACGCCACGATCCATGTGCGTGGGCGAGACGGCAGGGACCTTCCGGGCAGTCCGTTGGCCAGGTTGCCGCGGGACGAGATCGCCACGCCCAAGGCACGGACAGGATCACGCCCTGATGCCCGGCCACAACGGCGGAGGCCGGCCGCCGGCCAGGAACGATGGCGCACCGACGCGCGAGAGGCCGCGATCCTGGTCACCCATGACGACGGCGGCGGTGTCGAGCGGCGGATAGAAGCAGCCATCGCCTTCCATCAGGCGCGAGGTCGCCGCGCTGTTGTGTTGCGACCAGGCAAATTGCCAAAGGGTGGCACCGAAGTGCGGGTCGACAGTCCTTCATTCCCCAATCTCCGGTTCGAACTGCCGCGAGAACAACCGGCCTTGCTCCGCCTGCTGCGCGGGGTCAAACCGGTCGAGGTGGAACTCCATCATTTCCTGAACCATGATCCATCCGTATTTCAGGTCATTCGCGATCTCGGTGTCCCCTATGACGCCCACACCCACGACTACGCGTGGTTTTGCCCGCGGATCGCACTGGTCGGCCGACATGATCGTTACTGTGGCGAACCAGAGCAGGCGGCCTGCGAAGCCTGCGTCGCCGACCTCGGTAGTTACCTTCACGAGGACATCACCGTGCCGGCGCTGCGCGATCGGTCGCGGGAATTCCTGTGCGGGGCCAGGCGGGTCATCGCTCCGTCTCAGGATGCGGCCGATCGGATGGCGAGGCATTTCCCCCGTCTCCCGGTGACCGTCATCCCGCATGAGGACGATGATGCGGTTGCCGAGCCGCCTCCGGTTCTACGTGTGGATGGACCGGTACGGATCTGCGTCGCCGGAGCAATCGGTTTGCACAAAGGCTTCCACGTGCTGCTCGACTGCGCCCTCGACGCCAGTAAGCGCGGGTTGGATCTGACGTTTGTCGTCGCCGGCACGACGATCGACGATCAGCGTCTGATGGACACCGGCCGGGTCTTCGTGACCGGCCCCTACAAACCGTCCGAGGCCGTCGCGCTCATTCGGGCGCAGCGTGCGGCATTCGCATTGTTACCGTCGATCTGGCCGGAGACCTGGTGTCTGGGCCTGACTGAATTGTGGCGCGCCGGCCTGCTTGTCGCCGCGTTCGATATCGGCGCGCCCGCGGAGCGAATACGGCGTACCGGCCGAGGATTCCTGCTTCCGTTGGGGCTGCCGGCTTCAGCGATCAATGACACGCTATCGCTGCTCGCGACCGGGCGATCTTTGCTTCCGATCCGCGGCTCATCGGCTTACAAGGCTCCCGGGTGACGCACCCACGGTTGCCCCCACTGGTGAATGAGACATCGCATGCCACCTGCCGACAATGCAGTTCAAACCTTGTCCGATGCGAAGGAAGCAGTCCCCGCGCCAGCCGCGGCAGGACGGATCACCGAGCTTCGGGTATCAGCGAATTTGATGACGCTGGAGACCGGCGTCTACTGCGTTTTCCCCGCCCCCGGCAGTCCTTCGCCGGACCTGGAGAACGGGCTGCCGGGTGTGCGCATCACCCGGTGCCCAGGTGCCTCTGGACGGCCGGAGGCCGTGTCCATCAGCACGTTTCGCGATGACGGATGGTTGGACAACACGGCTGCCCTGGTACGGGTAACCGATGGACCGGCTCAGGTGCTGGTGACAATTTACCAGGTAGCGGGTCAGCCCGGGGAAAACGCTCCCCGCTTGCAGGTACTTCGTTTGGCTGGGGATCCCTCCGTTGCCGGTTCTCAGCCATCGGTGGCCACCGCCAACGGTCCAGAGCCGGATGTGATGGCCCATATCCAAGGGTCCGGCGATGTGCCCGGCCAGTTCGGCGAGTGGATCGGCAATCGCGGGAGCCGAACCTGGATCGAGGGGTTCGGAATCTCCGACAAGGGTCCGATCGGACCGGGCACCGTGGAATATCAGGGCGTGCTCGGTAGGGGCTGGTTGTCGCCGTGGGTGGAAAACGGCAAGTTCTGCGGCAGCCGGGGGATGGCCCTGCCGCTTCTGGGCCTGAACGTTCGGTTGAAAGGCGCTGCCGCGAAAGAATACACAATACGCTATTCCGCGACATTCATCGATGGCAGTGCCGTCGGGCCGGTCGATTCAGGTCTGGCCTGCGAAGCGCCTGGTCTCGCCGCCATGGAGTCTTTCCTGATCGAGCTGGTTCCCAAAGCGGAACAGTCTGGATCGGACCGGGCGGCAACCGATGCGGCGGCATCGGAGCGTTCCGTGCCTCATAGACAAGCCGCCTCTCGTGCGACGGCGCCCAAAGCTCCGGCGCGATCGGGCCGCCATTAAGCTGGTGGCGGACCCGCGCCCGCCCATATGACGGTGCCGTAACTAACTGCCTTCATTTGGGATCAGGCGTTGAAATTCCTGTTTGTTCATCAGAACTTTCCCGGTCAGTTTCTTCACATCACGCGCCACCTTGTGACGATGCAGGCGCACGAAATCGTCTTCATCACCGAGCCTAACGTGAATTTGATCGATGGCGTGCGCAAGGTTCCCTATATGAAGCCCCGACCGAGCTCGCCCGAGACTCATGTCGCGGCGCGTGAGTTGGATGCCGCGGTACGCCGCGCGGAAATCGTGGCCCATACGGCGAATTCGCTCAAGCAACTCGGCTTCACGCCGGACATCGTGATCGGCCATCAAGGTTGGGGAGAGATGCTCAATCTCCCGGACGTTTTTCCCGATGTCCCGACGATCGGATACATGGAATTCTATTACCAGACCCAAGGTGCCGACGTTACGTTCGATCCGGAATTTCCCATAGATCCGTCCGATTTCCCGCGAATCCGCGCGAAAAACGCCATCAACCATATTGCATTGAACCTCGGTGGGCACGGCATCACTCCCACCCAATGGCAATTGTCGACCTATCCCGATTGGGCCCGGCCGCGGATCGACCTGCTGTGGGAAGGCGTCGATTTGGAGACCTGCTCCCCTGACGAAAAAGCGCGCCAGGCGCCGCTCAAAATAGGCGACATGTCGATCCGCCGTAACGACACGCTGGTCACCTATGTGTCCCGCGATCTCGAGCCGTATCGCGGCGTGCACACGATGATCCGGGCGCTGCCGGCTTTGCACCGTTCCCGGAAGAACCTCAAAGTGGTCATGCTCGGCGGCGATGGCGTCAGCTATGGCGGGGCCGCACCCAACGGTGGGACATGGCGTGAAATCTTCCTCAATGAGATCGCCGATCAATTTGATCCGTCACGTGTCTCGTTTCCCGGCCGCATCGACTATGCGACCTATCTCGCTTTGCTGCGCCGTTCCGATGCGCATATCTATCTGACCTATCCGTTCGTCGCATCATGGTCGTTGCGGGAAGCGCTGGCGACGGGCTGCGCGATCATCGGCAGCGACACCGAACCGGTGCGAGAGTTCATCGCGCACGGCCGGAACGGCTTGTTAACGTCTTTTTTCGATCCCCAGGGCCTCGCCGACGCGGTGCTGCGGGTCATCGAGGATAAGAAGCTGAACCAAAAAATACGGACAGGCGCACGACGTTATGCCGAACGTCACCTCGCGATGGGGGATTATTTGCAGGCATTTCGCCAAAAGATCGAGATACTTACTGGCAGTTCCCTCAGCGTACCGGAACGGCGGCCTGGGCTGGCGGTGCAACGAGAGGGCAGGCGGCGGGCAGTGAATGTTTAATACCAACCGCCCAAATGACTGACTTTTTGGCATAATCGTTAAGCGCGTCATGGCCGGCCACCGG
>JBEKGV010000610.1:0-3817 GCA_050012615.1 Acetobacteraceae bacterium
AAGGTGGTGTATCAGGTTTTCCCGGACAATTCCGTGCGGTTCGCCAACCTGCGCGCCGGCACCACCGACATCACGGAATATCTGGCGCCGACCGATGTCGCCGCGGTGAAGGCCGATCCACGGTTGAAACTCGCGGTATCTGACGCGCTTGGTTATATCGGTCTCGTCAACAACCTCAATCTTGGTCCACGTTCGGACACGCCGTATGGCAAAAATGCTTTGGTGCGTGCCGCTCTGGACGCGGCGATCGATCGAACGGCCCTCGTCAATGTCGTGTTCAACGGCATGTTCGCTCCGAATGTGCAGCCGGTCGCGCCGAACTCCCCATTCTATGACGAGACGTTGACCCCACCGCCGCGCGATCTGGGGAAGGCGAAGACGCTTCTGCGGCAGGCCGGTGTCACACCGCCGGTCTCACTTGAGTTGCTCGCGCCGAACCAGCCCGACAGCCTGCAGGTGGCCGAAGTCATTCAGTCCATGGCGGCGGAAGCGGGATTCGACATACATATCGTGGCGATGGAGATGACGGCGGCGGGTCAGGTCGAGCAGAGGGGCGACTACCAGACTTATCTGAGCGGCTGGTCAGGTCGCGTCGACGCGGACGGCAACACGTTTCAGTTCCTGCACTCGGACCAGGGCAACAACTTCACTGGCTACAGCAATCCTGCCGTCGACAGTCTGCTGGAGCAGGGACGTGCCACGACGGACACCGGCGAACGGCGGGTGCTGTACCAGCAGGTCTGGGAGGTGCTGCGGCGCGATCTGCCGATCACCTTCCTGTATAGTCCTCGCAACATCGTGGCGATGACGGCGAAACTGAGCGGCTTCCGGCAAGTGCCCGATGGCATGATCCGCATCCAGGGGATGGAAATGGCGAAGTAGTGCACGGACATCCGGCGGACGCTTCATGCGGATCATCGCGACCGAGTGCCCGGCGATTTGACCGGCTCGCAAAGCGCGTGCCGCTACGTGGCCGATTTCCAAAATTCCAGAGCCGCGTGCGCGCAACGTTCCGGTTGCAGCAGGTTCACGCCATGTCCGAAACCAGTGAACATATCGACCCGTCCGTTCGGCAACGTGTCGGCGAAAACCTGGATCTGGGCTGAGGAAATCTGGCTCTTGTCGCCACCCAGAAGCAGCACGGGGGCACGAATGGAAGGCAGAATGCCCACGGTGTCGACGCCTTCGAAACACTCGTGCATCGCCGCGGCGACCTCGGGCGGCGTCCGGTCCATTTCCCGCACGACCCAGTCCTGGAGCGCCGCGTCCGCGTGCTCCACGTCCAGCCGGTAGCCGAGCGTCCGCCGGCACCATTCGCCGACGCCATGGACCCGCATCGCCTCGGCGGCGTCGGCTTGATCCAACGCGTAGATGCGTTTGATCCGGTCCGGGATACGCGATGGCGTATTGCACAGCACGAGGCTCGCGAACCGATCCGGATGCGCCGCGGCGAGCAACAGGCCGATCAGCCCGCCTGACGACTCTCCGACCCAATGCACGCGTGGCAGCGGCAGCGCGTCGAGCACGGTCAGGATCTGCGCGCCGATTGTATCGGGCGTATAACGATAGCCGGCGGGCGGCTGGTCCGACAGGCCGCAGCCCAGCAGGTCGGGGCGGTACACACGGTGCGTCTCCGCGATCGCCGGCACCCAGCGGTTCCAGAACAGCGCGTTGCGGGCGAACCCGTGCATCATGAGCACCGGGGTTGAATCGTCCCACGGCCATAGGAAATCATCGACCTTGCAATGGACGGACACGCCTTCCGGTAAGGCAACGCGCGGCATCGGCACCTCCCTTTGTGTCGGGCCTATGTTTCGGACCCCCATGTGTTGGTGCTTCGGCGGGGCGCCATGCAGGCATCCCGCCGGGGCGGACCAAGGGTATGCGGGATCCAGGTAGGCTGCCAGCGCCCGGCAGCCCAGTGTCGTGTCGGCTATCCTGGGCGCCGACCCCATCAAGGAAAGCGCGCGGCATCGAACATCCGGCAGGCCGTAAGGGATCATTGAGACGCAGCACCGGCACATCGCGTGTCACCGGACCGTCCTGCTCCCAGGCGGCGACCCATGAGTGGCGGCTTTCCCACCGCCTTGAGCCGGTGTTTACTTGCGGCGCGACACGGCCCGGGGTTGCCGCGATAACAAAAATCGCCGGCAATCAACCCGATGACGGCACGAGCCGCGGGGCGAGGGACCTTGCCAACGAGATCGGCTCGCGAAGGGAGGAAACCGTGGTCGAAGACATCGAGCGCGCGACGATCCGCACGGTCGCCTGGCGGCTGCTGCCGTTGGTCTTTCTGCTCTACCTGCTGAGCCTGGTCGATCGGGTCAATCTCGGGTTCGCCGCGCTGACCATGAACAAGGACCTCGGCCTCACGCCCTACACCTATTCCCTGGGCGTGGCCGCTTTCTTCATCGGCTACATTCCGTGCGAGGTGCCCAGTAATCTGATCCTGGAACGGATCGGCGCACGGCGATGGATCGGCCGCATCGCCATCACCTGGGGCATCGCCGCGAGCGCCATGGCTCTGGTGTCCGGAGAGAACAGTTTTCTCCTCGTCCGCTTCCTCCTCGGTGTCGCCGAGGCCGGGTTGTTCCCCGGTATGCTGCTCTACCTGACGTACTGGTTCCCGCGAGCCTATCGCGCCCGGGTCAATGCCGCGCTGGTGCTGGCGATACCTGCATCGGGTGCGATCGGCGCGCCGGTGGCGACCAGCCTGCTGGAACTCAATGGCGTCTTCGGCCTGGAGGGATGGAAATGGATGTTTCTGCTGGAAGGGATCCCAACCGTCCTGATGGGCTTCGTCGTCCTCCGCCTGCTGACCGACCGGCCCGCGAAAGCCATCTGGCTCCCGCCCGAAAACCGCGCATGGCTCGAGGCGACGATGCAGAGGGAGCGTGCCTCAGTCGAAGCCGTCCACAGTCAATTGAGCGTGTGGCGCGGGCTGGTGGATCCGCGCGTGCTGCTGTTGTGCTTTACCTATTTCGCATTCGGCACGATCTCGTATTCCATGGGCTATTTCCTGCCGCTGATCGTCAAAGGCTGGGGCGTCAGCAACTTCCAGGTCGGCTGGATCGTTGCCGTACCCTCGGTGGTCGGCATTTTCGCCATGATCACCGGCAACTATTTCGCCGACCGCGTTGAGGACAAGCGTCTGATGCTCTCGGCGACGATGATCCTGTGCGCGATCGGTTGGACCGGCATGGGGATTTACGCCACCTCCGCCTGGGCGTTGATCGCCGTCACGCTGGTCGAGATCGGCATCGGCATCGCCCGCCCCATGTTCTGGACCGTGCCGCCGCTGTTCCTCAGCGGTGCCGCACTGGCCGGAGTCATGGCACTGATCAGCGTGTTTGCCAACTTCGGCGGCATCATCGGTCCGGTCGTGATTGGCTGGCTCAAGACCACGACGAACAGTTTCTCCGGCGGACTGTACTACGTCGCTTGCTGTGCGTTCGTTTCGGCGGTGGCCGTCCTGACGCTGCGCACCGCGCCGCGCGTGTCGGCGCAACTCGGGCGCGGTCGGTAGTGGCGCAGCGTCTGGTCCAGGGATCACGTACCTCCGGGATTGGAGATGGCATGAACGTTGCCCTCTCGGGATGGACTCGTGAGACTGGCGCCGCCCTCCTGACAGCGTTACGTCAGGAGACACATCATCCCTCGTCCGAGCGGGAGCCACCGATGCGCCGGGCCGACCGACTGTTCGACATCATCCAGACCCTGCGTGTCGCCGCGAACCCGATGACCGCCGCGACCCTCGCCGAGCAACTGGAGGTCACGGTGCGCACCGTCTATCGCGACATCGCGGCCTTGCAGGCCA
>JBEKGV010000611.1:0-3815 GCA_050012615.1 Acetobacteraceae bacterium
AACATCGACCTCGAAGAACTGGCTCAGTATCTGGAGTCCGACCGGTCGCCAGATGACTGCATGGCTCTGTCCGACCTCGATGGGTTTCTCACCGGCATCATTGTCGGCCCAGAACTCATCATGCCAAGCGAATGGCTGCCGGTGATCTGGGGACACGACGAACCGGAGTTCGAATCAACAGCCCAAGCCGAAGCGATCATCGGTCTGATCATGGGCCGGTACAACGAGATCGCCACCGGGTTTGGCTCCGATCCAGAGAAATTCGAACCGATCTTCTGGAAGCAACCAACTGGCGAGGTGATCGTGATGGATTGGGCTGCTGGGTTCCTTGACGCCATAGAGTTGCGTCGAGCGGCGTGGGAGCCATTGTTCAACCATCGCAAGGCGAAGCTCCTGCTCGAACCCTTACTGATCCTCGGTGCTGATGGTGAATTCGATGATGAGCGTGATCCGGACGATAGGTGGAAGGAGTTTTATGCGTCGAGACCAGATGTAATCCCAAACTGCGTTATCGGCATCTCCAATTTCTGGAAAGATTACCACGAGCGTAGGAAACCACAGCCGAGACGTGATCGAGGGCGGAGACGATAGAAGGTTTGACGTTCGTTGGTTTTGACTTCACGTTTGTCGATGATGGTCTCACAAGAAGAGGAAAGCGAACATGAGCGATGGTGCCTCCGTGGAAGTCTTGCAGGCGGTGGTCGACGCGTTCAACGATCATGACCTCGACAGGATCATGGGGTTCTTCGCAGATGACTGCGTGCTGGAGATGCCGAGAGGTCCGTCAGCATTTGGGTCTCGATATGTTGGCAAGCAGAATGTGCGACAGGGTCTCGCGGGACGGTTCGCTGGGCTGCCGGATGTCCACTATGGCAGCCCCACCCATTTTGTCGATGGAAACACAGGCATCACCAAATGGACGGTGACCGGTACGACACCCGCTGGGGTTCGGATCGAGGCCAACGGATGCGATTTCTACACCTTCTACGATGGCAAGATCGGGAAGAAGGACTCATATTGGAAAATCATTGAAACCTGATTCGGTTACAATTTCGACCAGCCCGCAATCACTCCGCCTCCTGCCGCTCTCCGTCTGTCTGTTCACCCAAAATCCGATACACCGAGGCCCGACCGATCCCGAGCCTTGTAGCGATCTCAGTGGGCATCACCGCAGCCTCCCTGAGCCGGATGATCTCCTCAGTCCGCCGCCTCACGGTTAGCGATGCTCCGCCACCCTTGGGTATTTTCGATGCTTCAGGGCGTTGGTTGCGGCACCCAGTGCCACGGCATCAATTCATCGATGCGTTTCTGCGGCCAGCCGTTGATGAGGCGTGTCAGCAAATCGGTGAAATAAGTCTGCGGATTGACGCCATTCAACTTGCAGGTCTCGATCAACGACGCAAGGCCGGACCAGGTTTCGGCTCCTTCGTCGCTGCCCGCGAACAAGCTGTTCTTTCTTGACAGCGCAACCGGGCGCATGGCGCGTTCCACGCTGTTGGTGTCGAGTTCGATGCGACCGTCTTCAAGGAAGCGCTCCAGCCCATCCCAGTGGTTCAGCGCATAACGGATCGCCTCGGCGGTCGGACCGCGAGCCGGCAGCTTCCCGATTTGCGCTTCAAACCAGACACGCAGGTCCGCGACCAGCGGTGTACTCTCCGCCTGACGCAGGACCAACCTGTCAGCGGCACTCTTGCCGCGAACCCGCTCCTCGATCTCATAAAGCGCCGCGATACGCTTCAGCGTCTCGACCGCGATCGGCGCCTTCGATTTGGCCAGATCGTAAAAGCCCCGGCGCACATGGCTCCAGCAAAAGGCCAGCGTTATGGAAGGCTGACCGGACCGGGAGCCGATGAGCTTCTTGTAGGCTCCGTAGCCGTCGCACTGAAGAATCCCGCGGTAGCCGCCGAGCAGCGCGTCGGCGTGCGCGTGTCCCCGGCCTGGCGCGTAGTTGTAAACCACCGCCGGCGGATCACTGCCGCCCCATGGTCGATCGTCTCGCGCGATCGCCCAGAAGTAGCCCTGTTTGGTCCGCCCGCGACCCGGATCGAGTACCGGGACGACCGTCTCATCGGCGAATATCCGGGCCGAGGCCAGCATCATCTCACGCAGCCGCGTCACCACCGGGGCTATCTCCGCCGCGGCGTAGCCCATCCAAAACGACAAAGTGGAACGATCGATGATGACGCCCTGCCGCGCCATGATCTGAGCCTGACGATAAAGCGGTTGATGATCCGCATAACGCGACACCGCGACATGCGCGACCAACGCCTCGGTCGGAATGCCGCCTTCGATCAGGCGCGATGGCGCCGGCTCTTGCACCACGATGCCCGGGCAGGCTCGGCAGGCGAGTTTTGGACGTTTGGTCACGATCACCCGAAACTGCACAGGGATCACGTCGAGCCGTTCCGAGGTGTCTTCGCCGATCACGGTCATCTCAGCCCGGCAGCAGGGGCACGCGGTGTCCTCGGGCGTCAGCGTCACCTCGATCCGCGGCAAATGAGCCGGCAACGCGCCGCGGTTCGCGCGCCGCCTGGCCGTATTGCCCTCACGCAACTCGGGGTCCCGCTTCTCCGCCTCGGCGTCCTCTTTGGCGATCGCCTGCTCGAGGGCTTCGAGGCCCAGTTGCAACTGTTCTTCCGGCAGACGTTCGGACCTGGCACCAAACTGCATCCGCGTCAGCTTCAGCAACAGATGGCGCAGCCGGTCATTCTGTGCCTGTAAGATGTCCCGTTCGGTGACCGCGGCATCGCGCTCGGCGAAGGTTGCCAATATCAGCGCACGCAATGCCTCAGCATCTTCAGGCAGGCTCTGCATGTTATCCTGAAGGGAATCGGTCACAGGCGAATCCTACACCGCGACGGTCGGCGTTGGAATCGTCTTTATCGTCTGAACACGCGTCCAATCGAGGCCATCAAACAGTGCCGCGAACTCGACCGGTGAGAGCTTCATCACGCCATTCATGATCGGTGGCCAGCGGAACGATCCCTGCTGCAATTGCTTCCAGATCAGCACGAGGCCGCTGGTATCCCAGACCAATATCTTCACGCGGTCGCCGCGCTTGCAGCGCCACACGATGACCGCGCCAGAGAACGGATCCTCGGCGAGCATCTCCTGCGCCAGAGCGGCGAGACCGTGTGCGCCCTTCCGAAAATCGATCGGCCGCGTGGCCAGAAGAATGCGCGCTCCGGCGGCAACATTGATCATGCACGCGACGCCGATGCGCGAACTGCCCGTAACACCGCGGTCAGTTGAGCGGCGTCATCCATGCCGGACACGACCCGCACCACGGCACCGGCGAGCCTGATCTCGATCATCGGTGCCACGGCCTCCGCGTGTGGAACCGTCTCGACCGGAACAGGATCGGCGATAATCGGAATAAAACCAGGTGCCGCGGATCCTGCCGTCTTCGTGGACCGCGCCGGAACATCACGACACGCGGCGCGGCGCCAGCCGAACACCTGCTGCGAACAAATCTGCCAGCGACGAGCAACCTCAGCGACCCGCGCTCCCGGTTCCAGTGTCTCCGCGACAATCCGCGCCTTCTGGTCCGCGGACCAACGGCGGCGACGACCCGGTCCCGTCAGGACCTCAACACGCCGAAAGATGCCCTTCGCGTCGTCGCTAACGTCAAACATAAGGATAGCTCGAAGCTCGTTGCCTCAGCCAAAGAAACCACTTCCGGGGAGGGGATTAAACAAGGGCATCGGAGCCCCGCTTACCTTCCACCGATGGCGGATCGATATACTCAAGCTTTCGCTTGGTCTGGTCATTCTCAGCATTTGGCATGGTCTCTGATCTCCTAAGGCCTGGTTTAT
>JBEKGV010000612.1:0-3812 GCA_050012615.1 Acetobacteraceae bacterium
ACGGAGGTGCTGCCATGCGGGACCACGACCTCCTTGTTCTCCGCCAATGGTCCCGGCAGGTCCCACTCCACACGCAGCCACAGTCCGGTGCCGACGGCCGCGCCGCCAATAAGCACGAACCACACCACGGTCCACATCAGGACACGCAGCAGCCCACCCAGAAACGAGGGGCCGTCGTCCCGCTCCTGATCCCGATCAGGCGGCGGAGCGGAAGATGACGGAGGCGTTCGTGCCGCCAAAACCAAAACTGTTCGAAAGGGCCATGCGGATATTCCGCTCCCGGGCGTGATGCGCGACCCGGTCTATCACACTGTCCCGACTAGGCTCGTCGAGATTGAGAGTGGGCGGAGCCACGTTATCGCGAATGGCGAGGATGGAGAAGATCGCCTCGACCGCCCCGGCGGCCCCGAGAAGATGGCCGGTGGCTGATTTGGTCGACGACATCGCGAGACCCTTGGCGGCGCCGCCGAAAAGCCGTTCGACCGCCTCCAGTTCCAGATCGTCGCCAAGCGGCGTGGAAGTGCCATGGGCGTTGACGTACTGGATGTCCTCGGGCCGGACGCCGCCGTTCTTCATCGCCGCTTTCATGGACCGGTAAGCACCGTCGTGGCCCTCGGACGGAGCGGTGATGTGGTGGGCGTCGCCAGACATGCCGTAACCGCCGATTTCGGCGTAAATCTTCGCACCACGTTTCAGGGCGTGTTCGTATTCCTCGAGCACCAGGACGCCGGACCCCTCGCCCATCACGAAGCCGTCGCGGTCCTTGTCCCACGGCCGGGATGCCGCCGCCGGGCGATCGTTGAACCCGGTGGACAATGCGCGCGACGCGCAAAACCCAGCGATGCCGAGTTCGCAGACCGTGGCCTCGGCCCCACCGGCGACCATGACGTCCGCGTCGCCCCACATGATCAGCCGTGCGGCGTCGCCGATGGCATGCACGCCCGAGGCACAGGCGGTCACCACCGCATGATTTGGCCCCTTGAACCCGTATTTGATCGACAGATGGCCCGACGCGAGATTGATCAGCGCCGACGGAATAAAGAACGGCGACAACCGCCGAGCCTTCCCCGCGTGCACGAGTAACGATGCCTCGTAGATCGTTTCCAGTCCGCCGATACCGGAGCCGATCATCACGCCGGTGGCGCAATGGTCTTCCTCGTTCGTTGGCACCCATCCCGAATCCTCGACCGCCTGGGTGCCTGCGACCATGGCCATATGGACGAAGCGGTCCATCTTCTTCTGGTCTTTGATCGGGATCCACTCGCCGATATCGAGCTTGCCGTCACTCTTGGTGCCGCCTGGCACCTCGCCGGCGACTTTGCAGGGCAAGTCCTTGGTGTCGAAGGCTTGAATAGCGCCGATGCCGGATTCCGCGTTCAGCAGGCGCCGCCAGACGTACTCAACGCCAAGTCCCAGAGGACAGACGATGCCCATGCCGGTTACAACCACACGGCGCATGGTTGGTATCCTTTCCCCGGGTACCGGGATACCGGATTACTTGTTCTGCTTCTCGATGTAGTCGATCGCATCCTTGACGGTGGCGATCTTCTCCGCCGCGTCTTCCGGGATTTCCACGCTGAAGGCCTCCTCGAAGGCCATCACCAGTTCGACCGTGTCCAGGCTGTCGGCGCCCAGATCATCGATGAACGAGGCTTCCGGCGTGACCTTGGCTTCGTCGACACCCAGGTGCTCCACCACGATCTGCTTGATCTTGTCGGCGACATCGCTCATCGGAATTTACTCTCCCTGCTTTGGGGCCATCGGTGGTCGTTTTGGATACGTACGCGACCCCTGGACCCAACCTGGATCGGTCGAGTCGCGAACTCTCGGGTGCGCTTAGCATGCTTCCGTGCGGGGGCAAATTCCACATAGGGCCGGGCGCGCGGTCTCACAACATCGCCATCCCGCCGTTCACGTGCAGCGTCGCACCGGTGACCCAGGCGGCCGCGTCCGATGCGAGATAGGCGACCGCTCCGGCGACGTCCTCCGGCTGGCCGATGCGGCCAAGGGGAATCCGCTCGGCGAGTTTCGACTTTTGCGCATCGGTCAGCGCCCCGGTCATGGCGGTTTCGACCAAACCGGGCGCTACGACATTCACCGTGATCCCGCGCGAGGCGACTTCTTGCGCCAACGACTTGCTCATGGCGACGAGCCCGGCCTTGGCGGCGGCATAGTTCGCCTGGCCGGCGTTTCCCGTCGCACCGACGATGGAGGAGATATTGATGATCCGGCCCGCCCGCCGCCGCAGCATGCCGCGCAACGTCGCGCGCGCCAGCCGGAACGGTGCGCTGAGATCGATGTCCAGCACCGCCTGCCAGTCCAGGTCGGACATTCGCAACGCGAGCATATCCCGCGTCATTCCCGCATTATTAACGAGGATGTGAAGCGGCCCGGCGACTTGCTCCGCAGCCTCGACCAGAGCGCCGGGCTCCGCCGCGTCGCGCAAATCCGCCGGACAGACGAATGCGCCCTCTCCGATGTCCTGCGCCAGTTGCTCCAACCGCTCCCGCCGCGTCCCGCTCAGTACGACTTTCGCACCCTGGGCGTGCAGCGCGCGGGCGATGGCGGCACCCATGCCACCGGACGCTCCCGTCACAAGCGCGGGTTTACCATCGAGACGGAACATGCCGGAATCTCCCGTCATAGCACTTTCAGCAAGGCTTCGATTTCCGCCGGAGTGGAGGCGGCAGCGCTGGTGCAATCGGGGGCAATGCGTCTGGCCAGGCCAGACAGCACTTTGCCCGCGCCAAGTTCAATGAAACTGGTCGCCCCGAGCTCAACCATGGCGCCGACACATTCCCGCCACCGAACGGTGGCCGTGACCTGCCGGACCAATAGATCGGCGATCCGGGCCGGATCCGTCTCCTTGGCGGCCGAAACGTTGGCGACGATCGGCATGAACGGGGCTTTTGGGGGAGTTTGCTCGAACGCCTCGGCCATTGCATCGGCGGCGGGCGCCATCAAGGCACAATGGAACGGCGCGGAGACGGGCAACAGCATGGCGCGGCGGACGCCCTTGGCGGAGGCGATCTCGATCGCGCGTTCGACGGCGGAGCGATGGCCGGAGATAACGACCTGGCCGGCGCCATTATCGTTGGCCGGTTCCACGACTTCTTTCACTCCCTCCGGATTGACGGCGGCTTCGGCGCAAATTTCCTTGGCCTGCGCCATGTCGGAGCCGAGCAGCGCGGCCATCGCGCCTTCGCCGGGCGGAACAGCCTTCTGCATCGATTGGCCGCGCAGTTTCAGCAATCGCGCGGCGTCGGCGACGGTGAATGCTCCCACGGCGCACAACGCACTGTATTCGCCCAGTGAATGGCCGGCGGCGACGATGGCGCGGGATTTAATGTCGATGCCGCCTTCCGACTCCAGCACGCGCAGCACCGCGATGGAGTGGGCCATCAGAGCCGGCTGGGTGTTTTCCGTCAGCACCAGTTCTTCGGCTGGGCCCTCGAACATCAATTTGGACAATTTTTGTTTCAGGGTGTCATCCACTTCCTGAAACACCTCTCGCGCGGCGGCGAACGCGGCGGAGAGATCGCGGCCCATGCCGACAGCCTGGCTGCCCTGGCCCGGGAAGATGAAGGCGTGAACCGGCATGAAAACTGGGCTCCAAACTGGGGAATCCGGCGGGCGAGCCGGCTGCGCACAGTTGAGCGGCGGGGGTAGCGGGACCACCCCAGCGTGTCAAGGAATTCACCGGTATGAGTCGCAGGGCGTTCACGCTCCGGCGTCGAAGGCGGAACGATCAACGTCTTTGATAAAAGCCGGCACCGATCAGCAGAACTCCGAGGATCAACGCGCCGCCGCTG
>JBEKGV010000613.1:0-3803 GCA_050012615.1 Acetobacteraceae bacterium
CTGACCGTGTCTGGTGCCGGATCGCCCGGGTGGGGAGCCGCTCACGGTCAGACCGCGGCCGCGCCTGCCGCGGCGCGTGCACCCGCGGGCAGAGCCGCCGGGCAGCGCGCGGTCGAGACGCTCAATGCCTGGACGGTTGGACTGGCCGGCGGGCAACTCGAGGGTGCGCCGATTCGCTTCGCGACTGAAATCGGCCGTGTGGTGGACGACGGAGACAACCTGCATGTGCTTCCCATCGTGACCCGCGGACCGGCGGAAAACGTTGAAGATCTGCTCTACCTCAGGGGCGTGGACGTCGCGATCATCAACACGGACTCGCTGGAGCAGTTCCGGACTCTGGTTCCCGACATCCAGCAGCGGATCAGCTACATCGTCGACCTGTTTCCGTCCGAACTGCATATTTTTGTTCGCCCGGAGATCAATTCTCTGAACGATCTCAAAGGGAAGAAAGTCAACTTCAACACGCCCGGCACCACGGCCGCTTATTCGGGACCGTTGATTTTCGAACACCTGAAGCTGGATGTCCAAAAGACGTTCATTCCCCACCAGATCGCGCTGGAACAGATGAAAGCGGGGACCGACGACATGGAAGCCGTGGTGTTCGTCACGTCGAAACCAATCGACGCGTTCGCGCGCGGAAAGTTTCCGCCCGGTTTCAAGTTTCTGCCGGTCCCGTATGACGCGTCCGGACCATATTTGCCTTCCGAACTAACCAACACCGATTATCCACAGCTTATTCCACAGGGTCAGACCATCGACACCATCGCCATTCCAACTATTCTCGCGGCGTATAATTGGCCGCGCGATTCAGATCGATACAGAAGGGTCGCTCGCCTCACGAATTACTTGTTCGATCGATTGAGCAAACTGCAGGGTCCGGGTTTCCATCCCGCCTGGAAGGACGTCAACGTTGCCGCCAAGGTGCCCGGACTAAATCGCCTGGCTGCCGCGCAGGAGTGGCTTGACGCTCATGCCGGATCGAAGTCCCAGTGATGTCCTCGGCTAACCTGGATTCCGATCCGAAAAACGTTGCTACCGCGGAATCCGGCAAAACGTTGGCCGATCAATCCAAAATTGAGACCAAAGATATTTGCCTCCCGCCGACAGGCGCATCACAGCGTCGGCAGGCCGGCATTGCGCTTCGCTCGCGTCTTCGCCTGGTATCGCAAGACCGGTGCGGGAGGCGTCGTTGAGACCGTTGGTGCTGATTTTATTGTTGATAGGATGCCTGTCGCCAACTCTGGTCAGAGCGCAAACCGCCAGCGGCTGTGCGGCGTGCACCCGAGGCGCCGGGTGCGACTCGAAGCGAGATGCGTGCGTGGCGGAATGCAGAGCACGGCTTTTCACTGTCGACCCGAGACGCGCGGCTTGCGCCACGGATTGCTCCAACACGGCGAGTCAATGTGCCAAAAGCGCGGAAGATGCTTGCCGCGAGAGGAATATGTGCCGATAGTCGCGAGCCGGAAAACAGCGACGCCAAACATCGCCGGGCGGATCGCCGCGCTAAATCGATCCGCGACACTCAATTCATTCGTTCGCCATCGGCGGAATCGCTGTCTGAGAACTTGACGGTTTAAATTGGTTGGGATTAGATTTTTTAAATGTTTGGCTCGTTTTCATTCGCTCATTGACGGTTCTCATGGAGGGTCAGGATGCCGCCGCCGCAGCCCGAGGCTTCCCTCACGGCGATCGAGTCACTCCAGAAAGACGACATAAGGCCTTATCTCGGGGGTAGCCGGGGACGGGCCGTGGCGGCACTGTTGCAAGGCCTGCACGATGGTGAGGGACCGCTGCTGCTGACCGGCCCCGCCGGTGTGGGAAAGTCGGTCGTTTTGAGCGCGGCACTCGACGGGTTGGCCGATGAGCCGATCCGAGTGATTCGCCTGAGCAATCCCGAGGCGCCGGCGTGGAATCATCGGCATTTGGCAGCCCAGATCGTCGGCAGTCCCATTGAAGACGCAAACGATGTCGCGGTCGCAACCGCCATCGCGCAACTGACCACCGCCGCCGACGACGAAGGTCAGGTCATCCTCGCCGTGGACGACGCCCAGACGTTGACCGACAAAGCACTGCAACTCCTGCTGCTGATCGCGACGCCTGCCCGCGGAGGCAGGATTCCACCGCGGCTCATTCTGGCCGGCCGCAATGATTTTTGGGACGGCGAGTCGCGGAGCGAGTTGCGATTGATCACCGGCCTCGCGGAGCGCGTCACGCTCGAGGCACTCTCCGGCAACGATGCCAGGGATTACATCGCATACCGGCTCAGGCGGCTCGACGGCCGCGGGGACGATGCCATCGCCCCGGACGCGGTCGTCGCGACCCTGCACTATTCCGGTGGACTTCCCGATCGCATTGATCGGGTTCTCGCTGCCGCGGCCGGCCGCGGTCTACGTCGCGGCAATGCCACCTTGACCCGCGAAGACGTGGAGGCGGCGATCGATTCGCTGGAACCGGCTGCCAAACCGCCGATGGTGGAGCCCATGCCACCTCAAACGTTGGACAGCCCGCGCGCACCAGAGCCTGATGCCGCGGTGCCGCCGCGGGCCATGGCGACACCGATGCCTGTCCTCGATGGCGACGTCGCGATCAAACCCAGGTTGCGTGTGGTATCGCCGCCACTTCCATCGGGTCGGCCGGAGATGGTCGTGCCGGCATCACTCGGCACGGTTTCCGTGCAAGCTACCGGTCCCGCCGCCGGCGCCCCCGCGAAGCTCCGCTCCTTGCCGCCGCTGGTTTGGCAGGCCGGGGTGAAAACCGAGGAACCGTCGAAGACCCCGGCGCGGGACGCCACCAAACCGGCCGCTGCCCCGTCAGGCATCCGCTCGAGGCGGACACAAGCCGCCAGCGCGGTGGCGGCGGCGGTCGTCGTCGCCGCGGTTGGGGGCTTTGTGTTGCTACGTGGGAAACCCGGTGTATGGCCGGCCACGTCGACCGACTCGACATCGCAAAGCGGGTTGTCTCCTGCACCAACGCCACCGGCCAGCCAATCCGCGGCGCCCGAGCCCAGCCAGCCGGCGGTTCCAGGTGCGGAAGCGAACAACGCAGCGGACGGCGGAGCGAAACCGCCGTCTCAACAACAGCCCAGAGAGCCATCTCCCTCGACAATAACCGCGCCTGCCGGGACCACGTCCGCCGCCGCGGACGCGGGCGCCCCCGTCGACCATCCTTCAGCGGCCGCCTCCTCCACGATCGCCAAGGATTTGGTTACTCCGACACCAGGTCAGGGTGCGACGGCGCCCGATGCGCGGCCCCTCTCGCTGCCCGAGGCCGCCACTCAACCGGCCCCCGGCACGACAGCGAATGTCGAAACCCTGCCGCCCTCCGCGGCGGATACGGCAACGGCGAATGCTCCGGCCCCCACTGTCGCCACACCGGGCGAAACTTCGACCTCCGGAGAGCCCCATAAATTGCTAACGGAAAAGGGGGATCCGGTTGCCCCATCTCCCACCGCCGCCAACAGAGGGACGCAACCACCCCAGACGGAGGCCGCGCTCGCCGAGTCTCCACCCTCTGTCTTGCGAGATGGCCCCCCGGAATTGGTGAGCCTTTTGCTCCGGCGCGGAGACACCATGCTGCAGCAGGGCGACGTGGCCGCGGCTCGGCTGCTGTATGAGCGGGCGGCCGCGGCGGGGAGCGGGCAAGGTGCGACCAGCGCGGGGAAGACATATGATCCCAACTTTCTGGCGACCATCCACGCCCAGGGCCTGAAGGGCGATGTGGCGCGCGCGATAGAGTGGTATCGCACTGCCTCCGCTCTTTTTGGCGATAAAGAGGCCGTCCAGCGGCTGAAGGTGTTGACAGCC
>JBEKGV010000614.1:0-5270 GCA_050012615.1 Acetobacteraceae bacterium
ATCAGACATCATCAAACTCCCAAGGTCTTAGTACAACAACGACGACGACGACCCCCCCGCAGGCAGCAGTGCCCGCACGGCGAGGACAAAGGACAGGCCGAACAACAATGCGATTACGCTCCAGTTCACGACATTGTTCCACCGTCGGTTAACAAATCGCGCACCAAGCATCTCCCGGTCGTTCAGCAACAGTTGCAGAAGCACGACCGCCGCCGGCAACATGATCCCCGCCAGCACTTGCACCCACAGGATGATTTCCTGCAGCGGTGCGCCCGGGATCAATGTCAGGCCCGCCGCGGCGGCGGTGCATACGGCATAGGCGGAATAGAACCCGGGCGCCTCGGTCAGCCGCGCCTGAAGCGTATTTTTCCAGCCCATCACCTCGCCCCAGGCCCAGGCGGAGGAAAGCGAGATGGCGGTCGCCCCGAGCACGGCGGAGTTCAGGATCAACAGCAGCAGCGCGAGACGGCCGAAGCGGCCGATCAACGGTTCCAGCGCCGAAGCCATTTGCGCCGGATCGTCGTAACGCAGGCCGCCGCGGAACATCGCGTCGCCGATCAGCATCATGCACGCGGCGAAAATGCTGATCGCGACCGCCCCTATCGCGGTGTCCAAACGGGCTGCCTTCAGATCGGCGAAGCGCAGCCGTTTGTCCGCAACGCACGATTGCTGAAAGAACAGCTGCCACGGTGCGATCGTTGTGCCAACGATCGCGACCACGAGAAACACCAGATCGCCGGTCAGTCCTCCTGGCGGTACAGTCGGCACCATGCTGTCGAAAGCGGCTGAACCCCAGTCGGGCCGCACGACACCGGCAAGCCAGAGCCAGGCGAGATTGAGCCCGCACAACAGCAGCGTCATCCGCTCCCATCGCCGGTAGCTGCCGGTTCCGACCAATAAGATAAGCCCGATCGCGGCCATCGGCACGGCGACAGACGGTGAGTAGCCGAGTTGCTTCGCCACCAGCGCGACCGCGGCGAATTCGGTCACCAGGGTCAGAAAATTCACCGCCAGCAGATCGAGAAGGCAAAACCGGCCCCACCAGACGCCGAACCGCTCATAGATAATTGACGCGAGCCCCTCGCCGGTCGCGATGCCCAGGCGCGCGACCATCTCCTGAATGAAATAAGTAACAGGAAGTAACAGCACCATCAGCCAAAGCAACGAGGTCCCAAACCGCGCGCCGCTTTCGGTATAGGTCGAGATCGCGCCGGCATCGTTATCGGCTACCATCACGATCAGGCCAGGTCCGGCGACCATCAGAAAATGCGAAACCCGGCGGCGCAACACCACCTTCGTGTGCCCAACCCGCCGGGGTGCACGTTTCACCCTTGGGACGGAAGGTGGCACGGCTGGCGTCGTCGCTTTGCTCAAATGCACATCCTTCCATCCGCGGGCCGAGCGGTGAAAGGCGATGCGAGCGCCTCTACCGCGGGTCCCTTTCCACTGGGCCGGCCCTGATGGACCGGCCCGTACTAGGTCCGTCGTCCATCAGCGTGCTCCGGTCGCCGGCGCGCGCGGTCGCAAGAGCCGGTCAGCGGCCGCTCCCCTCAGACGATGTCTGACCTGAGGAAGACCGTCACACGCCAGTCCCGGGCCATCTCCGCCGTTGTGTTCCCCTCAATCAGCCGTAAGCGCCGACTGGGAGGCTCCGCGGCATCGCTGCCTGTTCGCGGGTTCATGTGATCCCTGCTCGTTGTTGCACTCCGTCCACTGGGCCGCAGCCCAGACGAACGACCACCGACGCAAAACCGATGGTTATTCACCTGTAACCCGCCCGACAACTTGGATCAAGACCGAGATGAACGCTCGATGGCGTAAACAGCCAGTTAAAACGGTCTCGTTATGATTGATCCGGATCAATGCGGTGCGGTGGATCGCCGGGCAGTCTCGTGCCCGAACCTTTTGCCTGGAAAGAGAGAAACGCCATGAGCACGACAACGATCCCAACGATGGTGGAACGGACCATGTCACCGCGCACGCAAAGCGTGAGCCAGATCGTGCCGTTCCTGGTGGCGATGGTACTGGTCGCGGTGACGGCAGTCGCATCGGTGCTCATCTCAGGCCCGCTGCATTGACGGACCCGTTTGACCGTCAATCGACCTCCGCCGCGGCCCGCTTTCGCCTTTTGTAGGATCGCCGCGCGACAGGCTTCGAACGCGGGTCCGGGACGCGGGCCAATACCAGCACGTCGACCGCATTGGCGCCGGCCTCGAGTAGCCGGTCGGCACACGCGCTCGTGGTCGCACCCGAGGTCATCACGTCATCGATCAACAAAATCCGTCGGCCCTCAATCAGATGTGCCCGCCGAGGCCGTACCGCGAACGCATTCGCGACTTCATTCCACCGCTCGGCCGCCGATTTGCCGTCAAGACTGCGTGTCGCATGCGATCGCGCGAGCGCATCCAGGATCGCCTCCCGCCCCGTCATGGCCGCCAGCGCCTGTGCCAACAACGCTGCCTGATTGTATCGACGAACAAATAAACGGCGCCGATGCAACGGGACCGGAACGATCACGTCGGCCTCCCGCAACAACTTTGCCCCCGCCTGCGCCATCAATCGGGCAAGTACCGAAGCGAACTCGATGCGATCGCCGTGCTTGAACGGTAGCACCAGGCGGCGTGAGGCGTCGTCGTAGTTCAATGCCGCGCGTGCCCGTTCGAACGGCGGCGGCGCATCGATGCAGCGCTGACATAGGCCACCCTCCACGGCATGCCACGCCAGCTCGAATGGCGCGCCGCAGCAGCCGCACCAGGGTTCGCTGATAACGCTGAGTTTTCCAAAACAGTCACCGCAGAGCAGCCTGGGAGCGTCGACCGCGGTAAAACAAAGTACGCATGAGGGCGGCAACAACAGGTCCAGCGCAGCCGCGGCAAGCCGGACCGGCTGGAAGCTCTTAGTGCGAGGCAGCCACTCCAAACGCAATCGTGCCATCCCGCTGGATTTCGTTCACGAGGTCGATCTCCCAGGTCAAATACGCGTTCATCGCCTCCTCAACACCTGAATTCCGATCGTAGGCGCGTAAATAAAAGTCGATACAGGCATCGTCGGGCGGGTCGGCTCGATTGGCCACCGTGGGATGGCCGGCGGCGCGCCAGGCGGCGGTGCCTCCGTCCAGTACCAGAACCTCGGCGCTGGTCATGTCCTTGACCTCGGCGAACGCGAAGCGAGCGAGACTTCCGTCGGGTGAGGTCAGCACGATCTCGCGGGCCGACGAAAGTTTCGATACCACTGGGGCAAGCCGGCCACGAACGCCCCAGATCGCGTGCTCGATATGGCCAGCGCGGAAATCGATGCTGCGCGCCAGGTCGACGACCGCGGTGCCTGGCTCGCGTTTCACGAGCTGCTCGACGGTGATCGTAAGCACGGGCGGCGCGAGCTCCGCCAGGCCGCTCCCCGTCTCGGTTCCCAACGCGTTATCAGCCACGAAAACGTCCTTATGGCCCATTTGACGAAGCCAGGCGGCGGACATCCGGGCACGAACGCCCGTGTCGTCGACGACCACGATGCGAGCACCACGCACACCGACCCAATTATCGGTTCCCTGCACCAACTGCCCACCCGGCGCGCTGTAACTGCCCCTCCGATGCCCCGCGCGATATTCGCTCGGGTCGCGGGCATCGAGGACATACAGGGTACGTGACTTGTCCGCTTCGAATACCGCAAGCTGCCCGGGCGAAATTTCCCGCACGCCTGATTCCGCGGCGAAAGCTGTCGCCCGTTCCAGCGCGAGAGCGGCGGTGCGCGGCGTGCCGGGGACAAACCGCTCGGGCCGTCCGTGCTCGCATCGCAGACCCGCCAGTTCCCATCCCATGGTGCCGTTGCGCAACGCGACGACCTTATTGGGGATGCCGGCGCGGCGGAGGCTCTCCGCGCCCATGATGCTGCGGGTACGGCCCGCGCAATTGACCACCACCAGCGTGTCAGGGTCGGGGGCGAGGTCGCCGATGCGATACGCGAGTTCCGCGCCCGGCATCGGAATGCCGGTGGGAATCGACATCCGGGTAAATTCTTCCTGGGTGCGGCTATCGAGGACGATCATCTTGCGGCCACTGTCGATCCATTTTTTCAACTCCGGGGGATCGACGCTTTCGGTACCGTAATGGTGCTCGACCCATTCGCCGAAAGCCTTGGATGGAACGTTCATCCCGCTGAAGATCACGTAACCGGCGTCCTTCCATGCTTTCGTCCCGCCTGTGAGAACAGAGACATCGCTGTAGCCGGCTGCCTCCAGCCATGTCGCAAGGGTCGGAGCGAGGCGGCTGCCGTCGTCGGTAACGCAAATACGCACGGATTTTCGCGGAAGCAGGGCATGAGCGCGTGTCTCTCGATGTGCCATGCCGAAGGGAACAGCCCAGAACAAGTGATCCGCGCCAAATTCCCCGTCCTCGCGCGCATCGATCACAGCCAGTTCGTGGCCGTCGGAGATCCAGTCGTGCAGGGTTTTGGGATCGACATGTTTCATGGGTTTCGCCCTCCCGTCGCGGTGTGGACGGTAGCGGCGCCGGAACGGGGTTGGCAACCGCCGGTTGGCAACCGCGGGAGGTGCTGCCAGAAACTCCGCGCATGGATCCCATGCAGGTGTTCGATCGGGACGCTGTGCGGCTGCACCGTGACCGCGCGGCCCGGACCATCGGGTCGGTCGCGGATTTGCTGCGCGACGGAGCGGAGCGGTTACTGGGCCGGTTGGACGACATGACTGGCGGGTTCGGCCTGGCGCTGGATATTGGCGGCCGCGGGGCGGTCGCTCCTTTGCTTCGCGCACGCGGGATCACGGTGGTGTCAAGCGATCTGTCGGATCCGATGGCGCGGCTGAACGACGTCGCCGTCGTGGCGGATGAGGAGTACCTGCCGTTCGGACCAGAGTCGTTCGATTTGGTGATCGCGAGTTTATCGTTGCATTGGATAAACGATCTGCCGGGAGCGCTGATCCAACTACGAAGAGCACTGCGACCGGACGGGTTGTTTCTCGCGTCGATGCCTGCGCTGGGGAGTTTGGCCGAGTTGCGGGCGGCGTTGACCGAAGCGGAATTAGCATTGAGTGGGGGCGCCTCGCCCAGGGTATCGCCGTTTCCGGATCTGCGGGATTGCGCGGGGCTGTTGCAGCGGGCCGGGTTCGCGGCGCCTGTCGTCGAGCTGGAGGAAATCGTCGTTCGCTACGCGGATCCATTGCAATTGCTACACGATTTGCGGGCAGCGGGAGAGACAAACGCGGTCCGCGCGCGGGCGCGGACCGTACCGCCAGCGGAACTGTTTCCCTCGGCCCTGGA
>JBEKGV010000615.1:0-3796 GCA_050012615.1 Acetobacteraceae bacterium
GCTTCACCGTCGAGGGCGGCGGTTACGACTATGAGATGGAAGCCTTGCAGGGTATGGACGCGGAGATCGTCGAGGGACCGACCGACGAAGATGGGTTCATAAAATTCGCCCTGGATGCGGATGCGGTGTACGCGAAGGGGATACGGATCACCAAGAAGATCATCGATGGCTTGCCGGCGAAATGTCGCGCCATCGTTTTAGGGTCGGTCGGAGTTGACAGTGTCGATGTCGTCTCGGCGACGGCTCGCGGCATACCGGTTACGAACTGTCCCGATACGTTCATTGAAGAAGTCGCGGATCACGCAATGATGCTGCTGCTGTCCAGCTTTCGCCGCACGATCGAGCAGGATCGGATGGTGCGCGAAGGAAAATGGCGCGAGGGACGGCCGGCGCTGCTGAAGATGCCTCGGCTGAACGGACAGACGCTCGGTCTCATCGCTTTTGGTCATGTCGCCCGTGCCGTGGCCAAACGCGCGAAGCCGTTTGGTCTACGCGTCATTGCTTACGACCCCTATATCGAGGAACTCGTAATGGTGGAGCACGGAGTTGTTCCATCAACCCTGGAGGAGGTTCTGTCACAATCGGACTTCGTTTCGATGCATGCGCCGGCGACCCCCGAGGCCGAGGGCATGCTGATGGAAAAACACTTCCGTCTGATGAAGAAGACCGCCATCTTTATCAACACGGGACGCGGCCCGACGGTTCAGGAGGTCGGCCTGATCAAGGCGCTTCAGGAGGGGTGGATCGCCCATGCCGGCCTGGACGTGCTCGAGATCGAGCCTCCTGGCAATAACAATCCGATCCTGGGTATGACCAACGTAACACTGAGTGCTCATACCGCATCGGCATCCGCGCGCTTCGACCCGGCACGCAAACGTCATGTCGGCCGAGAGTTGGCGGTGGTGCTCAGCGGCAGATGGCCGATGAGTTGCGTCAACCCGGCGGTCCTGATGAATTCGACGCTTCGCCGGTGGCAGCCGGTCTCAATGGAACGCGGTCCAAATAGCTAATTCGCTTCGATTAACGCGGGCGGTGCGAACCGCCCGCGACAGTCGTTTCAAACGGGTTTCGCGCTTCTCCCGAAAAAGGGCCGCTTACCCCGAATTTTAAGATTCTGGTGAAGGTTTCTTGAAGTTAACCTTATAGCATCCTTGCGATGGTGCAGCACCATTGGGAGTGGAGGTCATGCTTCAATATTCACTTTTGTTACCTAATTTGAGAAAGGACCGCCGAGCGGTCACAGCACTTGAATACGGACTGATCGCCGGCGTCATCGTCGCGACGATCATGGTCGGGTTTTCCCTGCTGGCGAATGACCTTTCGCAGCAATTCCAAAACATTGGCAATTCGGTCACTGACGAGGTGTCCGGGTAGCACCCGAAATCATCGCCAAAGCACGATTCAGGATGCTTTGACTATCACGGCCCAAGGCTAGCGGGACCGTCTGTTCCGGTCCCGCCACGCGTGCGCGAATTTAACCGCGGGCGCTCGTCGCTATTCGCAGCGATTGAGATCGTTCGAATCACTTTGGCGTGTGTGGTGTCTGTTCGACAGTGCACTCCGTTTCATCGGAAATTTATCCGGCCAACCTTATCAACGGTGCCAGCCGCCCCCACGCCAGCCCCAACCCCAACCTGTGCCGATCACTACAGATGGTCCGTAATATCCCGGCCCATAGTAGGGGTATGGGTAGGCGTACGGATACCCATACGGCCCGCCCGCGGCCCGATAACCCCCAGGCGGGCTCTGCACCGTATCGCCATGTGCATACATGCACTGAGTGTAGCTCGAGTCGTAGCGCTGCTGAAGGTCGGCGGCCGAGTATTGGGCGCCGCTTGCTCCCGCCGATCCGCCAACCAACGCTCCTGCCGCTCCGCCAATCGCGGCGCCGGTGCCTACCTGGCCACTCAACGAGCCGAGCGCGGCGCCCAAACCGGCTCCGACCGCCGTGCCCACGACGGCAGTACCAACCGCGTTGTTCGTGGCGGCTTGCGCGCTCGCCGTACCCCCTGACTGGACTGATGCGAATTGCCGGCATGTCGCGTCTTCCTGCTGGAAGGTGGCGAAGTCTTTACCCGCACCGGGGAGAGCCATCACTCGAGGCCCTGACGGCGGCGCGACCGCGCAAGCGCTCAGGGCCAGGACCGATACTACTCCGATCGTCGAACGAATGGGCCACATGGTCATGATCCTCTCGTAGGGCTCTTCCGGTGGCCGCCGACCGCTTCCCGTACTCGGGACGGCATTTTCACTCATATATTATAATCTCTCCTGAATCTCAATCGAGTTCACGAATCGAATTTCGCGGATTAATTCGCGTTCATTGACCGAGCGGCTCAACTGGTCACGCGCCGTTCGGAATGGCTACTTCGCCGCCACTTCTGCTTCGCGCCTCGAAACGGCGACAAGGCGTCGTGCTGTCCGCAACAGAAGCTGCCGATCCTCCGCCGAACATTCCCGGTACAACCGCAGGAGAGCGAGTTCGTCCCCCAACCTCGCCTCGGTTGGAGTTCGTTTATCGTCTCCGTACATGATGTACTCGACGCCGACTTCCAGAACCTCCGCGATTCGGGTCAGGTTTGACGTCACCTGTCCGGCGCGTCCGGTCTCCCACTGCGCGACCGCACTTCGTGATACGCCGACGGCGTTCGCCAGGTGATCCTGGGTCCAGCCTCGCTCACGGCGAACATTCCGGATCCGGATGCCCATCTCGGTTGGGTTGCTCATATTTGTTAGTATGACTCAGCGTGACCTAACTGATCCAGATATTTTCGCTTTCTCAGCGTCATAACCATCCGAACCGCCAGAATGAAGGGGCTCTGACACCGCCGCGCTAACAGAACTGTTATTATAATTGACATATTTAGTCAGTCCAGATAACTTCCGCGATGTTCTCGCTATGTTCGTAACCCCGGAGGGCGATTTGCCAAAAAGGATCGAATGGACCGAGGTCCAGGATTTGAAAATCAAGCGGATGCGTGCCGAAAGTGCGTCGTGGGACAGTATCGCGGTCGCTGTCGGCGTTACGCGGTGGACCGTCATAGAGAGGGGCCGGCGTCTCGGAGCCCGTCTTCCTCCGCCTGACTTCCAGCCATCCCCGGAGGATCCCGAACGTCCCACGCTGCCACCGGGTCACCCTGATACCTGGGGAGTTATCATCAGTGGGACATCGTTAGAGGGGATGCCCTACCCAATACCGGCACCCGTTCGGTGAGCGTGCATTGAACCGGGGCTCCCGATGAAAACAAACCTTCGCAAGCGCGACGTCGCGCAACCGGACGGCGACCAACCGAGGAAGCACGGTCGGCCCAAACGCGGCATATCCGACTGCCCGATCGATGCTGATTATGTGGTGTATCGGTTAGAGGAAGCGGGTGCCACCTTGCTTGCCTTACCAGGCACCGGGTGGACAACGCGACTGCGCAGTTCCTCGATCGAAATCGTCCGAACGGCCTTGGAGGCGTACGGTTGGGACGTCGCACGCGCTCGCCCGGCAGTGCCCGCCGCCGACAAGATCGACCGAATGGACGAGGCGATGTCGTGGATCGCCTTGATCCCGCGCGACCGATACGTGCTGCGGCGCGTTGTGGGCGCGCGAAGTCTGGTCCACCCGATCACCGACCGCCATTTATATCCCTGGAGGCGCCTTGGTGCCGCTATGGGCGCGGATCACAAAGGGGTGCAACGATGGCACGGTCAGGGTATCGCGATGATCGTGGCGGCACTTAGAGCATGATTGCGAGCACGATTGCTTTAGATTGAAGCAATCATCGATAACCCAGGCGATCACGTTCCG
>JBEKGV010000616.1:0-3796 GCA_050012615.1 Acetobacteraceae bacterium
CGAACGCCGGAGAAAACAGGCGACCGCGAGCGCCTGATCGATGTGCAAGAAGACTTCCGTACTTTCGGTTGACATCTCTGTCGTGGATTAACAATGTTCGTGCCGACAGCGTCTGGTCCGTCAGTCCGAACATGGTTCCGCGCCTCGGTGACAACAGTCACATACCATTGCAGGTACAAAATGTTATGGAATTAATGTTTCCTTTCATGCTTTATTAACCATTATCGAAACTCACCCTCAGGAGATTACAATGTCCGAATCCTCGAGCGCCCAGATCATCCCATTTCCGGCCCGCGCGACCGCGCCCGCCGAGTCGACGACCGAGCCGACTCCGGCGGAGGCTCGCCTCACTCGTGCACTCAACGGTCTCAACAATGCCGTGACGGCGCAACGGGCCGCGATGACGGCATGGAAGTCGGCGCTCGGCGATTTGCGGACAGTGACCGGACGGCTCGGCGACAGCCTGAGGAATTATAACGACAGCCTCGGTCATCTCGATGCACGCGTGAAAACGCTACGTACCGAAGCCGTGAAGCTCGAGGCATGGGCCGACGACGTGCTGGCCAAGAAAGGCTGAAATCGGCGTCATCCCCCTCCCGCGACTGGATCGGGCGAGGGGGACCTCGTGCGCCACGAGCCGCGCCAATCATGGCTATATCCACCTCGGCTCCGCTGCGCCCAGTCGTTCTTGACTCCCTGTTGGCCCAACTGTAGCTACCCCCCGCTTACCGGCAACACATTGCCAGGAGCGAAAATGCGCGAGGAACCGGGCGGCCCGGACAGCTCCTTTGAGGAGCGACTGAAAGCCGCCCGAAGCAGGCGAGGCCTTGACGGCCCGACGGAGCCAAAGGGGTTCAACCCCGACGGCCTCGAATCGTCCCCGATGGGGATCGGACTGCGGGTGGGGATCGAACTGGTGGCGGCTCTGGTCGTGGCGGTCGCCATCGGCTACGGGCTCGATTGGCTGTTTGGCACCAAACCCATTCTGACCGCGGCTTTCGTCCCTGTCGGTGGCGCGGCCGGCGTGTGGAATGTGTGGCGAACGTTCGCGCCTAAGTCTGGATGATTTGTGGCGCGTGCACGCGCCCAGAGTAAGAGGTGAGCTTGTGGCGGCTGAAGGACACGGCGGCATCGACGCGCTGAGCCAGTTCAAATTGGTCCCAGTGTTCGGCCACCTCGGCGAGACCCTCCATATCAGCCAGGCCAATGTGATGATGGCCGTCGCGGGAGTTTTGACCCTGCTATTGATGTGGGTCGGAATGAGCCCGCGAGCGATGATCCCGGGCCGGCTGCAATCGGCGGCCGAAATGTCCTACGAGATGGTGCTGAACCTGTGCGTCGAGCAGATCGGCCACGAGGGCAAACGATATTTTCCATTCGTATTCACGCTGTTCTTTTTCATTTTGTTCGGCAATCTGATGGGCGTGTTCCCGCTGATCTTCACCTTCACCAGTCATATCGCCGTCACGCTTGCCCTGTCGCTGTTCGTGTTCCTCCTCGTCACCTTTGTCGCGTTGAAGGAACACGGCCTGCACTTCTTCAGCTATTTCGTGCCCACGGGCATTCCGGTGGTGTTGACGCCGTTGATGGTGCTGATCGAGGTCATTTCATATCTGTCGCGGATCATCTCGCTGTCGGTGCGTTTGTTCGCCAATATGATGGCGGGCCACGTGATGCTGGAGGTGTTCGGTGCGTTCGTGGTGATGCTCGGGGCGGCTGGCGGGATTTACCTGGTGCCGGCCGCTCTGTCGCTCAGCGTGAACGTCGTGCTGATCGGCTTCGAGCTGCTGGTGGCTGCGTTGCAGGCCTATGTCTTCGCCATTCTGACCTGCATCTATCTGCACGACGCGGTGCACCTGCACTGATCTTCCCGCGATTGTTCAAAATAATCGGACGGCGCGCGCTGTGCCGGCCGGTGTGGACGTAGAGAAAGGAACTGACACATGGATCTTGCTTCCGCGAAAGCCATCGGCGCGGGTATCGCCGTCATCGCGCTGTCCGGCGTGGGCGTCGGGATCGGCCACATCTTCGCCGCTCTGATCTCCGGCGTCGCCCGCAACCCGGCCGCGCGCGATCGCGTCTTCGGTCTCGCCATTCTCGGGTTCGCGTTGACGGAAGCGGTCGCGCTCTACGCGCTCGTCATCGCGTTCATCATTCTGTTCGTCTGAGCGAGGTCGCCCCAAGGGGACACGGCATGTCGGGACACAGCATGTTCAGACTCTACCGGACCATGGGAGTGGCCGCCTGCCTGTTCGCCACTCCGATGATGGCGATGGCCGAAGGGCTGCCGCAACTGGATTTCGCGAACAAGCTCACGACCTATCAGGTCCTCTGGGGCGCGTTGATCTTCGCGATCCTCTACATTCTCGCGACGTGGACCGCTCTGCCCAAGGTCGAAGCGGTCCTCGAGGAGCGGGCGAAACGGATCGCCGGCGATCTGGAAGACGCCAAGAATGCCAAGTCGCGCGCCGATTCAGGTGTTCGCGCGGCGGCGGAGGCCACGGCCAAGGCTCGCGCCGAGGCGCAGGCCGCCATCAATGCGGCGCTTGAAACGTCCCGTCAGGCCGCCGCCGTCCAATTCGCCGCGCTCAACGAGCGGCTGGACAGGCAGCTCAAGGAAGCCGAGGGCCAGATCGCGGCGGCTCGACGCGCGGCTTTGGACGCTTTGCCAACCGTGGCGCACGATACGGCGATCGCGTTGATCACCCGCCTGACCGGGGTGGCGCCCGACCCGGCGAGACTCAGTGGCGCGATCGCCGCGGCGATGGCCGCTCGCGAAGCCGGCCGGTAGGGAACCGACAATGCACGAAGAACCGGGATTTTTCACCGAACCCTCCCACTGGGTCGTGCTGGCGTTTATTTTGTTCTTTGCCATTTTCGGAAAAAAACTTTGGACCGCCCTGACCGGCATGCTGGATGCGCGCTCCGCCGCGGTTCGCGCGGAGATCAATGAGGCCGCCCGGTTGAAGACCGAAGCCGAGGCAATGCTGAAGGAAGCGGAAGCGACACGCGCCAAAGCTCAGGCCGATGCCAGGGAACTGATCGACGGCGCGGCGGTGGAGGCCGCTCGGGTGGCCGAGGCGACCCGCGCGGAAACCGAGGCAGCGGCGATGCGCCGTGAGCAAATGGCGCTCGACCGGATCGCGGCCGCTCAGAAACAAGCCGTTGACGAGGTCCGCACCGCCGCGGCTGAACTGGCGACGATCGCCGCCCGTCAGGTAATCGCCGAGGGACTCAGTCCAGAGGCCGGCGCGACGTTGATCGATCAGGCGATCGCCCGGTTGCCGGCGGCGCTGGCGGCACGGCGGGCGGCATGACGCCCGCGGCCCGGCGGTTCAGAGACTGTTGCCCAGTGTGCTGAACTTGGTCGAAGCGCTGCTCGCCAGAAGCTTGAAGCCCACGACAATCGTGGCCACCACAACGGCGGCGATCAGACCATACTCCAGGGCGGTCACTGCCCGGCGATCCGCCTTCAGCTGAAGCCAGGTTGTTACGTACAGCATCATAGTTCTTCCCGCCCCATTTACAAAAGTCAAAGTGCCACCAATCAATTTTCACCTGGACGACGAGTACAGCCGCAGATAACCCCCACCCGGGTTTAATCAAGGTTACAGTTTTGACATCGCGCGGTCTTGCCGCTCGTCAGACAAACGCTCGCCCGTTCCGGCGGCGCGGTCGCAATAGGCCGCGTTCAATTTCGTTGAGCGGACCCTGTTTGGATGGTTGCCGCGCGTTGACAGCTCCATGGGGCTCCCGCACCGTTTCGGCACCATGGCACCGAATTTCGACCTGACCG
>JBEKGV010000617.1:0-3795 GCA_050012615.1 Acetobacteraceae bacterium
CGGGGAGGTCTGAACCGGCGAGGTCTGGCCAGGGGAGTTCTCAACAGGTTTTGTCCGCCACCGACACGCTGTCTCCCACGCGGCTGTGGATCCTGTTGGGCGCGGCGTTCCTGACATTCTCGATCGGCGCCGGGTTCATGCACGCCTACACGGTGTTCCTGGTAACGTTCGTCGGCGTGTTCGGCTGGAGCCGGGCGCAGGTCTCGATCGCCTATGCGGTGGCGCAGTTCGTGAGCGGGTTCAGTTCGCCTCTGGTGGGCTGGCTGGTGGATCGTCTGGGGCCCCGGCGGCTGGTCCTGATGGGCGGGGCCACATTGGCTCTGGGCTTGCTGGCGAGTTCCCAGGCCACACAGTTGTGGCACATGGTGGTGCTTTACGGGATCGTCATGACCCTCGGGGCCAATTGCCTCGGTCTGGTCGTGTTCGTGCCGTTACTGTCCCGGTATTTCGTGCGCAACCGCGGCATGGCGGTGTCCGTCGTGCAATCCGCCAACGGGTTCGCACGAGCGTTTTCGGCGCCGGTCACCACGATGTTGATCGACGGTGTGGGCTGGCGCGGCGCCTATCTTTGGCAGGGCGCGTTCATGGGCGCGGTGATGCTGCCGTTGGCGTCGCTGTTTCGGGGGTTGGGGGAAACCACCGCCGCGAGCCGGCGGATCGCCTCGACCGACGGGTGGACGTTGCGCGAGGCAATGCACACGCCGCATTTCTGGTTGCTTGGCGCGGTTTATATGTTCACGGGTCTGGGCTCGTTCCTGGTGGCGCTGCATCAATTGGCGTTCGCGGTGGATATCGGGTTCGACAAGCTCTACGCGGCCTGGGTGCTTGGGATGGGTGCGTTTCTGTCGCTGCCGGGGGTGATCGTGACCGGAACGATCTCCGATTACATCGGGCGCGAGTTGTCCGCGGTGGTGACATATGGGACGTCGATTCTGGGGGTCGCGTGCGGGATGCTGATCACGTCGCCGGATCAGCACGCGTTGTTGTGGGCGCATGCCTGTTTGTTCGGGTTGACGTGGGGTGCGCGAGGCCCGGCGATCACCGCGAAGACGGCGGATTTGTTTCCCGGCCCCAACCTGGGCACCATCCTGGGCGTGATCACGATCGGGACAGGCCTGGGCTCGGCGAGCGGGTCGTGGCTGGCGGGTTATGTGTTCGATGTGACGGGGTCGTACAAGGTGGCGTTCGGACTGTCGATCTTTTTCTATTTGTGCGGAAGTGTGGCGTTCTGGGCTTTGCGGCGACCGCCGGCTCGGCGGGGTGTTGCTGGCGGCACGGGGGAGTGACGAAAGGTGGTTTGGCGATGCCGTTTTATTGCGCGTCCGGGGCACGCGTTCGATTGCGGTTCCGCGTTGGCATCAAAGAAAGAAAATGGAGCCACGGATTCACACAGATGAATCCTAAAATTCCGCGGATGCCGCGCGCGTTATTTGTTCGCCTTCATCTCACATTGGATTTTCCCTGACGAATATCTGTGGGTATCTGCGGCTCAATTCCATTGGGCGTTAAAGCCACGCGGTCGGTCGACCCGGTCTCAACCGGTCAGTTGCTCAATCGCCTGATCGTTTCTCGTGCCGTCATAATCTCCCGCTCCATCTCCGCGAGATGGCGGTCCTTCCCGGCGAGCGCCTCGGTCAGAGCCGCGATGGCTTCCTGCTGTTTCGTCAAACTTCCGCACAGCTCCTGGATCGTTCTCGCGCCAAGTACATCCGCGCACCCTGCCGCGCTGCGGAGCCGATCGAAATCATCGGTGTCTCGCGCGGTGTCATACAGAATCTCCAGCGCGAAGTTCTGGTATGCGAGCCGCGGGTCGCGCAACGCGAGTTCCGCCAGAAGCCGGTTTCGATGGCGGTGATCCGTCAATGGTGTGGTCGCGACATCGCTGAATACCTCCTGGAACAACGGCGCATCGAACGCGGCGAAATGCCGCAGAATCTTTCCGGCTTCAAACATCGACCGGAGTTGTGTGTCCGGCCGCGGCGCGCTCATGTTGGCGTTGTCGGCGCGGATCCGAAACGCCGTCAACGCCTCGGGCAGCACGTGAATGTCATGACCGGCGACCAGCATCCTGATCCACATGTCCAGGTCCTGCAGGTTCGTCAGGCGGCGGTCGTAGCTGCCCGCCGCTTCGTATGCCTCACGGCGGATCATCGCCGTTGGCGCGCAAAGGCAATTGCCCTTGAAGAAGAACTGCCGCAGCCAGGCGCCGCGGGAGTAGTCCGGCAATGTCAGGCATTGGTTGAAGTCATGGTGTGCCTCAGTCCGCGCACCGGCCTCGCCGACCGGGACCGGCACGCCAAAAACCAGCGAGACGCCGGGATGTTCGTCCAGAAACGACACCTGACGCTCAAGCCGTCCCGGCAACGCCCAATCGTCGGAGTTGAGGATCGCGAAATAAGACCCGCGCGCTCGCGCGATGGTGGCGTTCATCGCGCCCGAGATGCCTTGGTTGCGTGGCAGAACTTCCAGCCGGACGCGAGGATCGGCGAACTCGCGCACGATCTCCGCCGTCGCGTCGGTCGACGCGTCGTCAGTCACGACAAGCTCGAAGTCCTGAAACGATTGTTCGAGAATGCTGGTGATGGTCCGCCGGACATATGACGCGTGATTAAAGGCTTTGATCAGGACCGATACCGCGAGCCCCGATCGTTTTGCCGTGTCGTGTCGCACCGTCATGCGACACTCAGGCCTTTGTAGCCGCCAATGTCGCGGCGGACGACCCGCGCCGCGTTTCCGGTCACGAGGCAACCGGCCGGCACATCGCGCGTGACCACGGATCCGGCGCCCACCACGCTGTTCTCTCCGATCGTCAGGCCCGGAAGGATCGTTGCCCCCGCGCCGACCACGGATCCAACGCCAATCGTGACCTGGCCCGCGATGACCACACCCGGTCCGATGGAGACAAAAGCGCCGAGGCTGACGTGGTGACCAATGCTGGCGCCGCGGTTGACCAGTACGAATGATCCAAACACGCATCGCGATCCCAAAGTGCAACCCGCGTTGACGTAACACCCGGCGCCGAACTCGAGCCGGCCCGGTACGGGCACGCTTGGATCAATGAGGCGGTACGGGCGGTGCAAGCCCAATACCGCGGCCTCGAGCGCGGCTTCCCGCCGGTACGCCGGGGTGAAGATCGGGACCAGAAACGGCAGTTCCAGGTTCTCCGGGGGCAATTCGCTCAGAGGAACCGACCGCGTGTCCTCCGAGAGATAACTCGGGCCCGGCCGGTTGGGTATGCCGGCAAGGACCTCGATGCCAGCCCGGACAAGGCTTTCCTCTACGTCGGCCAGAAGTGGCGAACCGGTGCCGAACAGGAGGATCGCCGTCGCCCTTGTGCTTTCCAAGTTTGGTGCTCCCGAGCCGCGCGCCTGCCGGTGACTGACCTCCGGGCCGGCTCCACGGTGGAATTCGGACGAACCCACCGGTTTCGACGAGACATCGTTAACGACCGGACGAGGCAACGGTTGGCGCTCGGTTTGGTGGTGCCAAGGCGCATTGGGGCATCACGCCCGGCGGCCTGCGTGCGGCACGCGCGGGGGTTTGCCTGTATCGGTCTCCGAAGGCGCCCCCGAGGCGCTGACTTAGGACATTGGACCCGCCAGGGGAAAGTGTTTTCTCCAGTACCCCGGAGCACTGCGAGCGGTGTCGCGCTATGAACTTGTATCCGAACTGCGCAACGGAGCGTCCGCATGATCCTGGTCACCAACAATGAAGGCACTGTCGGCGTGCCTACCACCGCTCGCATGCTGGCCGGCGGCGCCGCGGCATTGGACGCGATCGAGGCGGGCATCCGTC
>JBEKGV010000618.1:0-3790 GCA_050012615.1 Acetobacteraceae bacterium
GATCGAGATGATCGGTATCCGTCAAATGAAACGGAAAAATAAGATTGTTGCGTCCAAGCGCCTTTTCTCGTTCCCGGAACCGCAACACTTCCTTACAGCACCATTCGCTTTGCAGAAAAGCCGGCGTCAGGATCGGAATGATGAACGAGGCGGTGTCCAGTGCCTCGTTGATCCTTTCTTCCCAATCGGCGCCTTTTGGGATGGCCGAGGCATCCTGAAATATCCGAACGTCCGGCTCCCGCCCCACCAGCCGTTGCAAATCGTCGCGCAGCAAACGCCGTAAATGGCTCAGATCGCCGCGCGAGGCGACGTCATCGGAGGTCGTGTAGCTCCAGAAACCGATCGGGTCGAGGTTGGTGGGCATCGCCAGAGGTTGGTCCCAGACAGGTCTGGCCCCAAGCGTATGTCGCGATTCACGCGACGGCAAGGCGAATGAGCGCGGTCTTAAGCCGTCGGTGCGTCGCCCGGCGGCGGCGGGAACGTCACGCCTTCGTATAATTCCGCCAGCGATAACGCTATCCCGACCTCCGGCAGCTCAAGACCGTCATCTCCGGTCAACACGTGGCCAACCCAATCCTCCCCATCTCGGGAAAAGACGGTCGCACCCGCCCGAGACTGTTCCAGGATCACGTATCTCTGGATTGACGGCGTATCGCGATATTCAAGGTTCTTTTCGAAATGATCGATGTCTGACGTACTGGGACTGAGAATTTCGAACACCACGACCGGATCGTGAACGACCGTGGCACCGAACTCCACCGATGTGCAAACGATGAATGCATCCGGGTAGCGGATGCGCCCCGCCACCTGGATCTTCAGCTCGCTGCCGTACCCCTGACACCGATGTCCGCGCAGGCGGGCGAACAGCAATCCCAGCAGATTGAACTGGACCCTGGCGTGCGCCGCGGTTCCTCCGGTCATGGCGACCGGCTGGAAGCCATCGAACTCGTATTTTAACTCCTGGCGGCTTTCCCAATCCAGGAACGCCTCCAAGGTCATCGGCTTCGTAACCGCGCTCATGAGGGGCTCATACCACAGCCACCGGTTCTATCCAACGTCAGCCGCCGAGCGCCTTCGCGCGCGGAGCGGTGGACGGCGTCGCGCCAGTCCTCGTGGTCAGGCTGGCGGATGACGCAGAGAAGCGTGTTCAGGCTGGCGGATGACGCAGAGAAGCCGGAAATGGCGTAGGGGTCGACAACGCGCGCTCGTCCCCAGGCTACGGGGTGAACCGGCGGGGGGTTCGGAACTAAGTCGCGAACCCCAAATAAGGCACACAAGACTGCGGAAGACCCCAGGGTGGGACCAGGAGAAAGGGTCATGCTCCTATGGTGCGCCGCGCGCAATCGCGACGCACCCTCAGTCATGACGCCGCTCAGTGCACCGAAAGCGGCAGCATCTCGTGCTGCATGATCGCGGCCATCGCGGTCGCACGATCCTCGGCCAGCGCCATCGGCGTGCCGTCGGCGGCGTGGATCGCGAAGCCCATCTCGCCGTTGACAATCACCGGCTTCACGTAAGCGATGTGAGATACCCCCAGAGCGCCGAGCTGGTCGGCGGTCATGTGGCGAACATCGAACGCGCGCACATCGATCTTACCGTCCTCGGTTTCGCCGACTTCAACTTCCGTGTCGTTGCTCATCTTCGCACTCCTCTCTGGCATCAGCCCATACCGGCGCCGATGCCAATCTGATGCAGGACGAACGCTTTCACTCCGGTTCGGTTTCCACCATCTTCGTCCCGATGATATCCCCGGAAACGATGTCCCTGGTTTTGGTCCCGGGTGCCGCCGAAGGACGCGTAATCGGAATCGTCTTTACTTTGGGTTCCGGCATCGGCCGTGCAAGGTCGATATGCAGCAGCCCATTGTCGAGCCAGGCGCCTTTCACCTCAATCCCCTCGGCGAGCACGAAAGCCCGCTGGAACTGCCGCGCGGCGATGCCGCGGTGCAGAAACACGCGTCCCTGGCTGTCATCGGTCTGGCGGCCACGGATCACCAATTGGTTGTCCTCCTGCGTGAGCTGAAGGTCGTCCATGGTGAACCCCGCGACAGCGAGCGTGATACGCAGCCCAACCGGGCTGATCTGCTCGATGTTATAGGGCGGATAGCCGTCGGATGATGTCTTGGAGGCCCTCTCAAGCATTTGCTCGAGATGGTCGAAGCCCAGGAACAACGGCGAGGCGAATAGTCTCGTGGTCAAGGCCCCCTCCTTGGAGCGAAGCGATGACCGGGACCCGCATCGGCATCCCGATCACGCAAGAGGATGGGAGGTCGAGCCCTCGGTTACAAGAGGGGATCGCCAACCCTGGGCCCGACGGGCGCCAGGGAAGCGCGATCCGGCAACTCGGATCTGGCAAACCATGTCCTCAAACCATTGATTCGTCTCGGAGCCGAGTCTAAATGCGGACCATGCTGTCCACCGCTCCCCGCACGATCCCGATCCTGATCGCGCCACACCCAATCCTGAAAGCGAAGGCGAAGCCAGTCGGTCGCGCCGACGACGACGCGATCCGCGACCTCGCGGCGAAGATGCTGGCATCGATGTATCTCGCTCCCGGAATAGGCCTCGCGGCGCCCCAGGTGGGACAGAGCCTGCGCCTGATCACCATCGACCTGATGCCCGACAACAAGCCCGCGCCGCTGACCCTTATCAATCCCGAGATTGTGGCGCTCGCCGACGAGTTGGCTACGCGCGAGGAAGGATGCCTGTCCTTGCCCGGCCAATACGCCGACGTCACCCGGCCGGCGCGCTGCAAGGTTCGCTATCTGGACCTGGCCGGCACGCGGCGGGAGATCGAGGCCGAAGGCCTGCTCAACGCCTGTTTGCAACATGAGATCGACCACCTGGAGGGTGTGCTGTTCGTCGATCATTTGTCGGCGCTCAAGCGAAACATCATCATGCGGCGCCTCGCGAAAGAGCAGCGGCAGAAGCGCGAGGACGACTCTCGACGGTAGGTTCGCCGGCGGATCGGTGCGAAGCTGTGGGCTCGTCTTGCCGCCAGGCGGATGTGGCGCCCGATCCGGGTCCTGCCGTGAGGAGAAAAACTGAGCCATGCGCCTGGCATTCATGGGCAGCCCGGAATTCGCCGTCCCCGCGCTCCGAGCGCTGCACGCGGCTGGCCATGAGATCGCGGTCGTTTATTGCCAACCTGCCCGACCCGCGGGCCGCGGCCACGCGGTGCGACGCTGTCCAGTACATGCGGAGGCCGACCTGCTCAGGCTGTCTGTTCGCACGCCGCCGCGCCTGCGGACCGCGTCCGAAGAATGGCAGGCTTTCAAGGCGCTCGACCTAGATGCCGCGGTGGTCGCCGCCTATGGGCTCATCCTGCCGAAACCCATGTTGATCGCGCCCAGAAGCGGGTGCCTCAACATCCACGCCAGCTTGTTGCCGCGCTGGCGGGGCGCCGCGCCGATGCAGGCGGCGATCCTCGCGGGGGACACCGAAACCGGCATCACGATCATGCAAATGGACGAAGGCCTGGACACCGGACCAACATTGCTGCGCGAAACTGTGCCGATCACCCCATCAACCACGACCGCCTCTCTTCACGATGTCCTCGCCCAGATGGGAGCGCGGTTGATCCTGACCGCGCTGGCCCCTCCGCCACGGACGCCGGTACCTCAACCGGCGGAAGGCGCGACCTACGCTCCGAAACTGTCGCGCGAGGATGGGCGAATTGATTGGACCCTCGACGCGACTTCGATTGAACGCCGGGTTCTTGCGTTCGACCCGTGGCCCGGAACGTTTTCGACACTGAATGGAACCGTATTGAAGGTCCTGTCGGTCGCGAT
>JBEKGV010000619.1:0-3790 GCA_050012615.1 Acetobacteraceae bacterium
TATCCGCCAACTGTCCCGCGTCAGGCCAAGAACGAATTTCCAGATCGGGAAGCTGTGCCGCGAACGTGTCGTGCCATGCCTCGGCGCTGCCGATATGTTTGTCGAGATCAACGATGAGCAACGCCACGACCGCCTCCTGAGCCATTCGATCCCGGTTGTAGCCGCGATCCGCTCGTTGACGAAATCGTTACCGGCCTGGATGTCTCGGTGCGGGCGCAAATCCTGAGCCTGATGCCGATGACAGCGCGCATCAGCCGCCCAGTCGCTTCAGCGATGCCGCGCAGACCAGGCTTTTGCGTTCGGCGCCGCGGGCATACCAACGCTTCGCGATGCTCAGGTCCACTGGACCGCCAATGCCGTGCTCCGCGAGCGCTCCGAGATTGAACAGCGCGGTGCCATCACCAAGTGCCGCCGCGGTCATCCAGAGACGCTGAGCCGCCGCCACATCCGGCTGAAATGTGCCCTGTCCCCGCGCGACAAGGGTTCCGAGATTCGTGAAGGCAGGCGCCCAGCCGTCGTTGGCGGCGAGCGCATACCAATAGGCTGCCTCTGCGGGATCTTTCGGTCGACCCTCTCCGCGCTCAAACGCGGAGCCGCGGGCGAACCGCGCCTGTCCTCCTTTAACGGTGTCCGCCGCGGTGCCGCGAGGGGATCGCGACGAAACTTTCAGCAGGACAGTCTGGCTCTCCGCATCGCGCGAAATGCGATCGCGCTGCTCGTTCGCCAGATGGTCGGTTTCCGGAGCCCCGGTGAACGCCTGCCAACGGTGGATCGCCGACCGCGTATTGGGGTCGAAGATGCCATTGATCGGCCCATGGTAATAGCCGAGTGCGGTCAGGTCAGATTGAGCCTGGCGTCGCTCCGCATCGGACCACGCTCGGTCATCGGCCGCCGCCGGCTGAGGGGCGGCGTGCCGCGCCTCCTCAGGCCGTGTCCCCTCAGGCTGTGCCGCCCCCGGCTGTGCCCCCTCAGGCCGTGCCCCCGGCTGTGCCCCCTCGGACCGTGCCCTCTCAGGCAGTGCCGCGTCAGATTGTGCCCCCTCAGGCCGTGCCCGCTCGGGCGCTGCCGCCTCGGACCGTGCCCCCTCAGACCGTGCCGCCTCGGGCGCTGCCTCCTCAGGCCGAGCCCCCTCAGGCCGTGCCGCTTCCAGCAACCGCGCTGCTTCCTGTCGCGCCGCTTCCTGTCGCGTCGCTTCTTGCTGCGCGGCCTCCCGCCGAGCCGCTTCCAATAAGCGCGCTGTTTCCCGCGGCCCTGATTCTTGCATCACGGGCTCCCGCCGAGCCTCCTCCAGGAGCCGCTCCGTTTCGCGCCGTGCGGCTTCCCCCCGTAACGCCTCCTGCCGTAACGCCTCCTGCCGTGACGCTTCCAGTCTGGCGGCCTCGCGCCGGGCCGCCTGCTCCCGGGCCGTCCGCCAGTCGGCGATGCCCTTCCACGGGATAATGTACGACGTTCCGAGCAAGGCCAGCGCACACGCCAAAGCCGCGATGGCCCACCTGGGAGGGCGCGCCCACCTGGGAGGACGCGATCGTGTTCGCGGCACGGGTAGTGTCGGCGGCACGGGGAATATCGGCGGCCCAGGGAATATTGGTGGCCCAGAGAATGTTGGTGGCCCAGGGAATATCGGCGGCACGGGTCGTATCGGAGGTGGCATCCGGACAGTCGCATCGGGGGCAGCCGTGCCAACATCGAGGATTGCGATCATCGCATCCACGTCTTGCGGCCGCTGCTCCGGGTTGACCTCCAACGCGGCGTCAATCGCATCCAGTAATGAAAAAGGATAACGTCCAGCGCCAACCAGCCTCGCCGACAGCTGTGGGTCCGATTGGCCGGCCAGCTTTGCGACGTGCCGCGTCAGGGCGTCCACCAACTCGCCGCCGATCGCGCGATAGCAAACCGCCCCGATCGCGTAGATGTCGGAAAATGGTCCCTGGTTCAGGCCAATCACCTGTTCGAGGGGCGCGTAGTCGGTGGAATAGATTTGTGTGTAGGTTCGGGTAAGACCGCTCGGCGCCTCGCGACTGGACCCGAAGTCGATGAGCACCACGCCGCCGCCGTCGCGAAAGACGATATTGGCCGGCCTGATGTCTCGGTGCAGCAGTCCAACTCGATGCGCGACCGCCACGCCGGACAGCAACTGGCGCGATAACGAACTCACGCGCGCGGGGGAGAGCCCGCCGGGATCCCGTCCGAGCACCGCCCCGAGTGTGAGACCTTCGACATACTCCATGACCAGAAAGCCGGTGCCGCGGCCCGTGAACCATGCCTCCGCCCGCGCCATGCCGGAGCCGGTGTCCAGGCCGCGACCCAACCGCACCCACGACTGGGCGTCGCGCCGAAAGTGGTCGAGGCAATCCGTGAACAACGACGCGTGCTCATCGGACTCCGCCAGGACGGTCAGTTCCTGACGGGTCACGAAGTCCCTTGGAAAATACTCCTTGATGGCGAATGGTTGCCCAAGATCATCGCGCGCGAGGTAGGTCACGCCGAACCCGCCACTGCCAAGCACGCGCTCGATGGTATAACCGTTCAGCACGGTACCCCGCGGGAGGGCATACCTCGGCCAGTATGCGACAGTGCTGCTCATTAGTCCGTTCATCCGGCAAGAGTGGCGCGGTTACGCCCTCCTGGCCATAGGTCGCGAGCGACCCGCCGGTCGGAGGGCCAGGTCCTGGCCCTTGATGGATGGCTCCATCGACCGGCTGCGCGGAAGGATCGGAGGCGTGACCTGGAGCCTGAATTCCACCTCGGCCGGTTCATCCGCATCATGACGAAATTATTCAAGCCGCTCGGCTTGCCGTTGCAATGCGACACACCGGAATTCTGTCCGGATTGATAACTAAAATGAACCGGGTCATTTTGTGTGTCTCTCGCGGTACGGGGTTCGCTGGCGAAGCACATTTCCATCGCCATCCAGGGAATACTCGCCGGTGGTCGTCTTGTCTGTGCACTGGGTCACAGCGGCCGCACCGGCCTGGCTCCGCCCCGAGGAGCGGGTGACGTTGCTAATTCAACATGATCAGTTCACGTGGCGCGCCGGCGTCCTCGTCCAGGGTCCGGAGACGGCGAAGTCGCGTGGCGTGGGATCTGGCACGCACACCGAATGGCCACTATGATGCATTCGACCGAGCGGTGATCAACGCCGCTGCTCTCAGGGAAGAAAGTCGTCCGGCGACCGCGGAGACATCTGACCTGGGAGCCTCACCATGCGCCGAATACTGCTGGCAGCCGCCTTTCTTCTGGCGGCCGCGCTGCCCGCCGGCTCGCAGACGCTGCGCATCTCACTCCGACAGGATCTGGACGTCCTGGATCCGACGCTGACCACCAGCTATGTCGCGCGCATCGTGCTGGCCGGCCTGTGCGACAAACTGTTCGACATCGACGCGAAGCTGAACATCGTGCCGCAACTCGCCACCGGTTATGAGTGGTCGGATGATCGCACACTGGTCATCCATCTGCGGCCGGGCGTGAAATTCCACGACGGCGAGATCATGGACGCGGACGCCGTGAAGTATTCGCTGGAGCGCCATCTCACATTGCGGGGCAGCTTCCGCAAGAGTGAGATCAGCTCGATCGACCACATCGACATCGTCGATCCCGCCACGGTGCGCATCGTGCTGAAGACCCCGTCCGGTGCATTTCTGGCGCAGCTCACGGATCGTTCCGGGATGATCTACCCACCCAGGGCGACCGAGGCGGCGGGCACTGAATTCGCCTCGCATCCCGTATGTTCCGGCCCCTTCAGCTTCGTCGAACGAGTGGCTCAGGATCATGTGACGCTGGCGCGGTTTCC
>JBEKGV010000620.1:0-3789 GCA_050012615.1 Acetobacteraceae bacterium
CAGGCCCGGCCATGACGCGGGGTCGTGTCGCGCTTTAGCGACTCCGAGTGCTAAGCAGCCATACGCTGCTGTTTCAGACGATCCATGAACGGAGCTAATGCCGCTCGTGTCCGCTCGTCCAGATCGAACGCAAGATGCGATGCCCTGCTATCGGTTGAGCGTACCGCGAAGGAAAGCGGAACGTTTATGCCAGGAATCTCAAGCGTCCCGCGGTCTCCGCCACGCATAGGCACCGCGGCGGTGACGCTGGCGCCACCATCGGAGATGTCCGTGACCTGACCCGCCCGTGTCGCCCCGCCGGCCAGGGTTATCCGGCAGGCCAGATCCACGGCGATGCGCTCCGAGGCACGGCGGTTGACCTCCTGAGAGGATGTGCGCACCGCGCGGATCACCGCGTTTTTGAGTTCGATCATGGTGTTGGCCAGCACCGAGGTCGACTCGTGCACCATGGCGGCCTGCGTGCCCGTCTGTTCGGCCTCCGCCGAAACCTCGGCGATCCGGCTGGTCATTTCGTTGGCCGCGGCCGCGGTTTCCGTGACACTGCGAGCGATTTCAGCGGTGGCTGAGCCCTGGTGATCCACCGCGGCGGCGATCGAGCCGGCGATGACGTTGATCTCGTTGATGGTGCGCTCGATCCGGCCGACCGCCTCGACCGAGGCGCCTGTAGCCGTCCGTACCTCGGTGATATGACGTGTGATTTCCTGGGTGGACCGCGCGGTCTGGGTCGCGAGATCTTTGACCTCGCTCGCGACAACGGCGAAACCCTTGCCGGCGTCGCCGGCGCGCGCCGCTTCGATCGTGGCATTGAGTGCCAGCAGGTTGGTCTTGCCGGCGATCTCGCTGATCATGTCGACGACGGCGCCAATGCGCATGACACGTTCGTTCAATGCCTCGATCGTCGCTCGGGTCTCGCTTCCGGCCTTCACCGCGAGGCCGACGATTCGGGTGGATTGTTCTACCTGAGCACCGATTTCGCGGATCGAGGTGGACAGTTCCTCGGCCGCGCTCGCGACGGTTTGCACATTCACCTGCGCCTGTGACGCCGCGGTGGCGGCGCTTTGCGCGGATGTACCGGTGCGAGCTGCGGAAGCCCGCATGCCATCCGCGAGTTCCGCCATCGCCACGCTGCGCTCGCTGACCTTGTCGATGGCGCTGCGCGTTTCGTCTTCGATCGTTTTCGCCATGCCGAGCAAGGCGTTGCGCTTCGCGTTCTCCGCCTGTTCACGCTCCTGTTCCTGCTCCGTTTGCAGCGTGCGGACCCGCAATAAACCATCGCGGAACACGCCCAGCGATTCAACGATGGCGCCGAGTTCGTCGCGCCGGTGCAGGGCCGCGGTGTCGACGCCGGTTTCTCCGTTCGCCAGTGCCAGCGTGACCGACGCGATCCGCCGAATTGACCGGACCGTCGCCGGACCGATCGCCAGCGCTATCAATACGACCAGTGCGAAGGCGGCGGCGGTGGCCCACTGGAACGTCTCACGTGTCGAAGCCGCCGAAATCGACGCGGCCTGGGCATCCGAGCGCGCCGCGACACTGAGCGCGTCTTCCATGCCGGTAAGCCGGTTGTTCATTTCCGCGAACGTGCCCTCGAAGGGCTTCAGGAACGACACGGCTGAACCGAAATCGACGTCCAGCATCTGGGTGACCCAGGCGATGGCGCCTTTGTATTTCTCCACATCCGCGATCAGGCCATCAACTTCCGGCTTTTGGGCCGCCGTGGCATCACGGTCGCGGTATTCCCGCAATGTCGCGTTGACGTCGTCGACCATCGTTTCGAGCTTCTTCAACTCATCCGCCGCGTCCAAATCCGCGGTCTGGGCCGCCTGCAAAGCCAGCACGCGGTACATTCGCCCATTGATCGTGAGAATGCCCTTCGCGGCATTGTTAAGCCGCGCGGTCGCTTCATGGTCGCGGATCAGCGTTTCAGCCGTCAGCGACTGTTCGCCGATCCGGCTGATGCCGAGCCATGCGAGCAGTCCCAGGGCGGCGAGAGCAAGTGCCGGACCAGCCGCCAGTTTCACCAGGAAGGGCCAGTCGGAGATGCGCATCAACGAACGTAGCATCGCATTGAACCTTCAGGTGAACAGACGGCCGGGTCGCCCGGACACGTTGCCGGTTGGTCAGAATTTCACGGTCGCGCTCGCCATCACGCGACGAGCCACCGCGGGACCGCCGGTCTCCATCAGACGGTCCTTCCCAAGCTGTGCGCCGCTCAACGCCAATGTGACATTGTCCGTGACCCTATAGCCGATCCGCGCGCTGACGGTCACGAAATTGGGTACCAGGATCGCCGGGTTCGTTGGGCCAGTGACATAATCGGTATATTCGGACTGCCAGCGCAGTTGTCCGTCGAGTTCGAGCTTCTCGTAGGTGTATCCCAAGCCCCCGATGATCGTGTGTTCCGGTGTTCCCTTCTGGAACATCAACGGACTGGTGGCGATCGGCGCATTGTTCACCGACAGATTTTGGTTGACGGTGGCGAAACTATAGCTGGCATTCCATCGGAAGCCGGACGTGGAATGGCCCTTGAGTTCGAGCTCGACGCCAAGCTCGTTCGCGTCTCCGACATTGTTCGCAAGCGATGTCTTCGCTCCCTTTGGCACCGCGACGACGGGCGCCCCGATTCGATCGATGATATCGTCGTATGTCTGATAGAACACGGCGGACCGCACGGTCGAACTGATGACAGGCAGCGCCCGCTCATAATCGGCCTCGTAGTTGCCAACGATCGCCGGCTGAATATTGGGATTTCCGCTGCTGGTCGAGCCGAGCAAGAACAGGCTTGGTACCTGGACTCCGCGCGCCGCGGTTAGCCGGAACGTGTCGTTGTCCGTCAGTTGATAGACAAGACCCGAATTGTAGCTGACTTCCGTATGCGTGATGCCGTTGTACGAGGCGTTGGTGAAACCGTCGGCGTCCGCGGTCGCGGATCGATTCATCGTCAGATAATCGAGGCGAACCGCGTTGGTCAGCGAAAGCTTTGGATCGAGTTGCCAGTTCCACATGCCGGATGCGGACCAGACCTGATAGCCGATCGTGCCGCCCACCGCGCCGGGGACGGCGCCGACCTGCGAGTCCATCGAGTTGTTGCGGTATTCCAATCCGAGACGGATGGTGTTCTGGTCATTGATTTTCAGCAAATCTGTCGCCTTGACGACGTAGACGTCATCCACCCAGAAATAAGTGGCCGAACTGGACAAAGTATCGGTTGACATTTCGTTGCGGTAGGCGTCCAGGCCGAGCACCCCGTATTTGGTATCGACACTCGCGTCGAAACGAAATGACGTTGATCTGATTTCGAAGTCGCCAAGCCGGCCGGCTGAGTTCTGCCCCGCGTTGGACGTCGAAACGTCGGACGCCGACAGATCGAACACGATCCCGGAGGCGGCCCGCCATTTTCCGTCAACGCTCAGCGAGCCGCGCTCGGGTTCCGAGATGGGCTTGAGGGTCGCGACATAGCCCCCCCAATATTCTCTCGCCATATAGCCGCCGGCGGAGGCGCGCACCCCGACATCGCCGCCCAGTGCTTGCTGGGTGATCACGGCCGAGCCTTCGGCCAGTGATTGCGTGCCGCCACGCAGCGTTACTGTATTGACCTTGTCGTACAACGGATCGTAGGTGATGATGTTGATGACCCCACTGACCGCGTTAAATCCAAACAGAGCGGAGTTAGGGCCTTTCACGATCTCGATTTGGCGGATTTCGTCGAGTTCCACGGGGATCGCCTGCCAAGGTACATAACCGTAATCGTCGGAATACACCTGGCGTCCATTCACCAGGACCAACAGG
>JBEKGV010000621.1:0-4276 GCA_050012615.1 Acetobacteraceae bacterium
AATTGTATAGTCCGTGTGGACGGATGGCGGCCAGCCCGGCGTAAGGGTATTCCCGAATCACCTTTTCTTCGCATCGATGTCCGGCGTCCCCCGACGCCATCAGCGTGACCGGCTTGCCGATTGACCCGGAGAGAGTGCGGGCTTCCGCCGCGCGTCGTCATCGCCGGGTCCCTGCCCGCCGCAGCCACCAGGGCCAGATGAACGGGATCATCGGTAGGTTCGGGCCACCTCGCCGGAAGGAGGTTCCCTGCCATCTCTCGCCCCTGGCTTCGCGAAGCGGGTGCGTAAGGCTCACGAGATAATCGACGAGCAGAAGGACCTGGCGACCGCGAGTCCGCTGGCGATCTTCGCCGACGAGACGGAACGGCGCGCCTGGTTCTTGTACGAGGCTAGCCACCATACACCCGAACCGTCATAGTGTGTCGTGCGGTTCAGTCCCCGGGATCCGGCCATGACGTTTGGGATGGTGGAAAAGCGGCGCGGGTCGCGATGAGGGCGAGCGCTCCGGGACAGCGCCCGCCCGGAGCGTGGTCATTCGCTTTAAACAATGACTAATGTCCCGACGGAGAAAGGCTCCCACAATCATGGTTTGCTCAATCGTTAGGTGGGCGCGCCATACCGCGGCGATCGTTGGCGTGCCTGATTCTGGCCGGGCCGAGCATGGCCTACGCCGCCGGAGAATCCGAATCGATCGCCGACATGGTCGCTAAAGTGGCGCCGGCGGTCGTCCGTGTCGTCACGGTGCGGCCGCGTAGCGCGGGAGATGGCAGCTCCGGGGCCCAGGTCGCGAGCGCGGCCTCGGACGTGGGGACCAACACGTTCAACGGCTCCGGGTTCATTATTGAGCCGTCAGGGTATATTGGCACCAACAAGCACGTGGTTGAGGGCGCGACCTCAGTTTTCGTCGTAACCGCGGACGGCATCCGCTATCCCGCGACAGTCGTCGGAATGCCGGACAAAGCCGACATCGCCCTGCTGCGGATCGACGCCGGAGGCAAGCAACTGCCGTTCGTCAAACTTGGCGACAGCGACAAAGTCCGTGTCGGCAACAGAGTTTTCGCGATCGGCAGTCCGTTCGGGTTCGACGATACCGTGACCTCCGGCATCATCAGCGCGCTCAACCGCGATATCATGGAAAGTCCGTTCGACGATTACCTGCAGACCGACGCGCCGATCAATCATGGCAACTCCGGAGGTCCGCTGTTCAATATGTCCGGCGAGGTCATCGGCATGACCAGCGTCATATTCTCGCCGGACCCCGGCTCGGCGGGCGTCGGCTTCGCCGTGCCGTCGAACAGTCTTCGGTTCGTCTTCGATCGTTTGATGAAGACCGGCGAGGTCAAGGCGGGCATGCTGCCAATCCATACCCAGCCGGTGACCTGGATGCTGCAGCAGGCGCTTGACGCGCCGGACCTCCAGGGCGCGCTGGTCACCTCGATACAGGATGACGCCGGGAAAATGCTTCAGGGTAAGGTCATGGCTGGCGACATCATCCGATCGTTTAATGACCAACCGGTTCCGGATCCGCGCGACCTGGCGCGGCAAGCGGCGCAAGCTCCAATTGGCAGCGAGGCCGCGCTGGAATTGTGGCGGCGTGGCAAGACCGAGACCGTGCACGTGACCATTCACGCATGGCCTGAAGCAAAGCCCATCGTACTCAACAACAATGGGCCGCGGACGCTTGGTCTGCAGTTGGCTTCGGCGCGCGGAGAAAATGGTCAGCCGATCGTGACGGTGGCATCGGTCGACCCTGACGGATCGGCGGCCGATAGCGGGATCCAAAAAGGCGACATTGTCGCGGAAGTGCAGCAAACGCCCGTCACCGACCCAGACTCGGCGCTGCGCATCTTCCGGGAGCGGTCATCGCAAAAGCACCATTTCGCGGCTGTCCTGGCGAAGCGCGACAACAAATCCTTCTGGTTGTCACTCGCGATCCCTGATTGAGACGGCTGCCGCGGCGGCGAGGACTACGGGGCATTCATCGTGGACGCCACCGAGGACTTGCCGCGTCACGCGATGGTCCCGATGGCAATGGGGTGGGATGTCGGTCCGCGGAGCGAATTTTCGACGGGCGTCGTTCCATTTTGGGTGGGGCGTTGGGTTCAGGCGATGGTTCAGGCGCGGCCTTGAAAGCGATGCGCCATGTGTCATACAAAAAGCGACAAATGACGGATGGGCTTCATGGCCGATGTTGCCAGAACGGAGGTATTGGCGTCGGAAGCGGCGGAACTCCAACGGGTGGGGGATTTGCTGGGGGGGCGGCGCGTGTTGCGCCACTCACTCAACAGCCCGCTTGACGCGCATGAAATGCTGGTCCGAGGGCTACCGGGCAACGCACTCAGACATCTCATCGACAACCTGCTGATTCTCAAGAAGACGGGACCGCTTGAGCGAGCGGTCGGCATGAGCCTGCGCACTTTCCAGCGCCGGAAAAGCGCGCCGGCCAAACCACTAAGCCAGGAACAAAGCGGACGAGCCTGGAAGTTCGCCGAAATCCTGGCCAAGGCGACGTCGGTGATGGGATCGCAGGAAGCGGCGGAACAATGGCTGGAGCGGCCCGCCATTGGCCTGGACCAGCGGCGGCCGATTGATCTGCTGTCGACTCCGGCCGGCGTGGAACTCGTGGAGACATTCCTGGAGCGTCTCGAGTACGGCGTCTACACTTGACGCCACTGCCGGCGCTCCTCGGCGGCACGGAACTGGTGGCATGGCGTCTCGACCTGGTCCGGTTCAGTGCGACCTGGGATAGCGGCGAAGGCGCCTACCGCGTGGGCGGCCGTTGGAACAGCAGAGGCGTCCGGGCGGTCTATTGTTCGATCGATCCGTCAACGGCGATTCTGGAGGTCGCGGTGCATAAGGGCTTCCATGCGCTGGACACCGTGCCGCACGTTCTGACCGCGGCGACGATTGCCGGGCCCTCCGCCGTTCATATCGTCGATCCGGCATCGATCCCGAATCCCAATTGGCTCAGACCGGGCATCCCAAGCGCGGGTCAGCAGGCGTTCGGCGATACTTTGCTCGCTCGGCACAAGTTCGTTGTCATACCGAGCGCGGTCTCCCACCGCAGTTGGAATTTGATCTTCGTGGCCGCGCCGGCGACGGGGGCCTATGTGCTGAGGTCGCAGAAACCCTTCGCATTGGATACTCGCCTTCACCCTCCGGTAGCGCGGTAGATGGCGCGGATTGCCGCTGAGGCTCATATCTACAAGTTATTTTCGTTCACTCAACGATTTAGCGCCCGCGTTGCTGATCCACACAGGACGGCTGGCAAGATATGAGATGAGGTGTGGTTGGTGCGAGATGCCCTCTCCTGGAAGTGTCGCGAACTGCAAGGCTGCCCCCCTCACGGCTTCGACCGGAGGGTCGGAATGGTCCCGTATTGTCCCACCCGCTCCCGTTTATGCTGAGTGGTAATTGTATAGGTAAATGGCAACCCGGAATGGCGCGGAAGTCCTGGGCTTGGACTGGGCAATTGCAGCGGGGTTATCGGTATAGGTCTACTGCCGGCGGTTCAGCCGCTCCCGGCCCTTCAGCATCCATCGTCACCATCCACCACTGCACTGCTGACACGACTTCGCTTGCTGCTTTGTTTGCAGACGTTCGCGTCGCGGTGGCGCACCACGACGAATCATGGTGTCAATCGTCGAGGGGGTCGGGATCGCCTCAGACCGGTTTCAAAATCCCGTTAAAGCCCTTGTTGTTGTTTGACCCGGCCTTTCGAGACGGGGGCCGGCCGTGGAAATTGGGGACCTCCCAGCCGGGACCCGGACGGTGCCCCTGAATACCCGTTACGGAACCGTTATAGACTTGGTAACGGCCGGGGGCAGGGGGGCCATGGGCCGGGGGACGACCCAGCCCGATCAACTGAAGCGACGGCGCAACAGAACCGGTAAGACAGTGCTCGGGACGACCTTCTCCAGGAAATGATCACCATTGTGAAGGCGGCTTTGATACTGCTCCTACCGCCCCTTGCGGCCACATCGTGGCTTGCGGCTGTCTGCTTTCGGTATGCGCCCCTACCACAGTCAGAGCCGACATCCGAGTTCGCGCGGGTATGGGACCGCTTCGGCCATCGGGTGTGTTTGATCCCCGATCCGCGATTGAGCAAACTGTCGGGCGTCCTCTGCACGCAGGCCGATCTTAACGATTGGCGGGACCTGAACAAGTTCGCGGACAAGAAAGAGTGCGAGAGGATTAGGCGCGTCGCCATAGATGCAGGTGCCGACGCCGCAGCCGTGGATGACTACCTCCGACACGTTGGTGAAAGACTGATGGC
>JBEKGV010000622.1:0-3771 GCA_050012615.1 Acetobacteraceae bacterium
CGGGGATGACGACTGGGGGACTGCCCGACTGATGCGTCTATTGGTGAACATCGCCTAAGCAGGAGCGGACCAATGACATCGGTGCTCGAACGGGAATTATCGGAATTGACCACGGCCGCGCGGCGATATGACGCGCGGCACCGGCGAATTCCCAAGGTCGCGTGGCCTGATGGTATACGCATGGCTGTCAACTTCACCGCCGATTTCGATGCGATGCTGCTGCGTCGCCTGTTGAACGAGCCACCGATGCAGCTCGCCAAGGGCGAGTTCGGAGGGCGTGTCGGCATCTGGCGGCTGATCGCACTGTTCGACAGCCATGGCATCAAGGCCACGATATTCACCCCCGGACGAATTCGCGAGCTGTACCCTGAAGCGTTGCGTGCCGTTCACGCCAGCGGGCATGAGATCGCCGATCACATGTGGGAACATCACGTGCCGCGCGACATGCAGTTGGAGCTGGACCATCTGCAGAAGACCGGGGCGGCGCTGTCGTCGATCACCGGCCGGACGCCGGTAGGAACGCGCAGCGATCACTCGCTGTCGTTGCTGAAACAGGAAGGGTTCATCTACACGTCGCACGAATGCGCGGACCATCTGCCGTATTATCTGACCGATGCGGACAATCGAAACGAGATGCTCAATTTGCCGTTTCATTACGCGATCGATGACGCGATGTTCTATAGTTTCGCCTGGCTCGGGTCGGGCAACGCGGCGCAGCGGATCACCGACACCGACCGTGTTTTCGATATGTGGTGGGAGGCGTTTCTGCAACAATACCACGCTGGCGGATACCTGAATGTCTGCCTGCATCCGTTCGTTTCGGGACGAGCACAGCGGATCGACATGCTCGACCGCCTGATCACGCGGATGCAGGCGATGCCGGGCGTGTGGATGCCGACATGCGAGACAGTGGCTCGGCATTGCCTCGCCACGCATCCGTGACGGGAGAGCGACATGCCCTGGAAAGACGGCTACACGATTTCGGATGAAAAGAGTCTGGCCGACAGCGACGTGCGATGGCCGGGCGGCTATCGTTGTTGCTTTAGCATCACGGTCGATCTGAGCGTTGCCGGGGGGCCGGAGGGGATCACCGAAGCGGATCTCGCCAGTTCGAAAGCGCAGTTTGGATTACGCGAAGGGCTTGATCGGGTGATGGAGGCGTTGGGCCGCTTCAGCCCGAAAGCCACCTTCGCGACCCCCGCCGTGATGGCGCGGCTCCAGGGTTACGCGCTGCGGTTACTGACGCAGGAGGGGCATGAGATCGCCGCCGAAGGACTGCGGCACGAGGACGTCTCGGGTCTCGCTCGTGAGGACGAAGCCGCCCGGATCGATCTGACCACGAAGGTGTTGTCCGATATCACGGGACGGCGGCCGGAAGGTTGGTTCTCGCTGCCGCGTCAGGGCGATCCGTTCGCCGGCGGCACGATCAGCCCGAATACAATGGATCTGCTGATCGACGCGGGCTACGCGTATTTCGGCAATGGTCTCGCCGACGACATCCCGCACCATTGGGTCACGGACGCGGGGGCGCGACGGTCGATCCTGACGATGCCGTATTATTATCATTACGACGACCAATGGTTCCTGCTGTTTCCCTCGAAGGGTACTGGGCTGGAGCATGCCGACTCGCTGTTTCGCAACTGGCGCGCGGAGTTCAGTGCGCAATATCGGCGAGGGCGGCACTTCCACATGACGTTGCACCCATACGCGATCGGATTTGGCCATCGGCTCCGATTGCTGGAGACGTTTTTTCAGTTCGTCAGTGGATCGCCTGGCGTTTGGAATGCGACCGCGGGCGAGGTCATCGCGCATTGGCGTGAAATCGATCCCGTGCCGCGGTCGGAGCCCAGTATTTGGCGGGATTACTCCGGAAGCCTGAGTTGAGGCAGCAATGTTTACTCGGCAAAGCGGGATGAAGCCTGGCATGGCCGGTGGATCAGGGAAAGTGACGGCAGCACTGGGGCTTCTTCTGCTCCTGCTGGCCGGCTTTGGCGCCCATGGCCAAGTCGACGGTTTCAATCCCGCGCTCACGCCGCCTGCCTCTCTGAATGAAAGAGTTCTGCACATTCCCGGCGATCCAGACCGGCCGGTCGTGCTCGAGGTCACGGTTTACATGCCTCCCGGAGCAGGACCTTTCCCGCTCGCGGTGCTCAATCACGGCGCCACCAACGCGGGTCCCGGCAATCGGGGGAGCCGATATCGATATACGCTGAGCGCATACTATTTTCTCTCCCGAGGCTATGCCGTGGCGCTTCCCATGGCCCGGGGTTTTGCCGGGTCGGGCGGTGACCTGGTGCATGATGGTTGCGCCTTGGACACGGTTGGGCGGGAGAATGCTCAGGACCTGGTCGCGGTGATAGGGGCACTTGCCCGGGAGCCTGGCATCGACCCGAAACGCATCGTCGCCAGCGGTCAGAGCTTTGGCGGTTGGACGACGATGGCGCTCGGCACGATGGACGTTCCCGGCCTGCGCGGGCTGATCGGATTTTCGCCGGCCCTGCGATCATCCGATTGCCAATGGCAGGACCAGGCAATGATCTCCGGTGCCCGCCGCTTCGGCGAGAGCGCGAAATATCCGTCGTTGTGGTTCTATGGCGATAATGATTCGGTCATGCCCGTCGCGACATGGCACGGTGTTTATTCCGCGTATTCGACGGCGAGCAAACGCGCTGAACTCGTTTCCGTCGGGTCGTTCATGGAAGATTCGCATCAGCTTTTAAGCTTCCCCGAGGGGCTCCCGATCTGGACCGCGCACGTGGACGCGTTTCTCACCAGGATCGCGCTTCCATCAGCGGTGATCCACCCGGAGTATCTGCCGACACCCATTCCATCAGCGTCGCACTTCGCAGCGATTGACGACGCATCTTCCGTCCCGTGGCTCAATGACAAGGGGAGGGACGCGTATCGTCAGTTCCTGACCCGCCATCTTCCCCGGGCTTTCGTTCTTTCTCCGAGCGGGGTTTTCGCGATCAGCGACGGCGGCTTCGACCCGACCGCACGCGCCTTGACACTCTGCCGCAAGGCCGGAGTCACATGCGAGCCATACGCGGTCGATGGGCGGGTCGTCTGGACCGGTGCCAAGGAGGTGCCGAAAGAGGTCGCGCGAACCGTGCCGTCGGGGCAGACCGCTACCCTCAACTTCGCGTTCGCCGTTAATCCGGACTGCAGTTCTCGCGGCTTGCCGAAATTATGGATCAGCCAGACACCCGAGCACGGTGTGGCGGCTGTTTTGACCCGGGAAGGTCACCCGGTCTTTCCCGCTGGCCATCCGTTCGCGAAGTGTAATGTTGCCAGCGTTCCCGGTACCGCGGTGACCTACACCCCAGCGTCCGGCTTTGTCGGCTTGGACACGGTGACGTTCGAGGAGATCGATGTCGATGGAGGACATCGCTCATTCCGGGTCGTATTGACTGTTCAATAACCCAGCTGTCGGCGGCCTCACGCCATCGGCGGCGCCGACCCCTTGACCTGTGTCCGGTGCATGATCCGCCGGGTCGAGGCATCGAATGGATCGCGCCGGTGCATAGTGCAGCGATTGTCCCACAGCACCAGATCGCCCACTCGCCACTGATGCGTCCAGATGAATTGAGGCTGCGTCGTGAAAGTCCAGATCTCGTCAAGCAACGCGTCCGATTCAGTCAGATTGAAGCCCTCGAGCCATGCCATCCTCCGGCGCCCGAGGTACAGCATGCGCCTCCCGCTTTCGGGATGCGTGCAAACCAGCGGATGCATCGTCCCGGGCGCATCGCGCGGATCGTCCGTCGGTGTCAC
>JBEKGV010000623.1:0-3734 GCA_050012615.1 Acetobacteraceae bacterium
TTGCTTCTTCGCCGTGCCTCACAGTTCAATTCGGAGCAATCCTGATGAAATTCGGTGTGCATAATCCGTCATGGGTTTACGGTTCCGACCCGGCAGAAATATTCGACGGGATCAAAACAAAAGCCCAGTGGGCCGCGAACAACGGCTTCGTATGGTTCTCGGTCATGGATCATATGATCCAGATCGGCGGGGTTGGCGCTCCGACCCAACCATTCATGGAAGGCTGGACGGTACTGTCGGCTCTGGCCGCCGTCACCAGCCGCATCCGGCTCGCCACGCTCGCCTCTTCGGTCGCCTATCGCAATCCCGCGCATCTGGCGAAAATTTCCGCCGGCGTCGACCAGATTAGCCGGGGACGCATGACGCTTGGTATCGGCGCGGGCTGGTTCGAAGGCGAATACAAACAATATGGCTGGGAGTTCCCACCAAGGCCAGCGACGCGCATCCGCCAGATGGAGGAGGCCGTCCAACTCATCCTCCAGATGTGGACCCAGCCGCGGACGACGTTCCACGGCAGGTATTTCCAGGTGGAGGACGCGATCCTCGAACCCAAGCCCGTGCAAAAACCGCGCCCGCCCGTGATGATCGCCGGTGGTGGCGAGCAGATGACCCTGCGCGCGGTCGCCCGCCTCGCCGATGCCTGCAATATCATGGGTGACCTCGAGACGGTACGGCACAAATTCGCCGTGCTCCGTCAGCAATGCGATGCCGCCGGGCGCGATTACGATGCGATTGAGCGGACCCACAATTTCAGTTGGCTGGTGGCCTGTGACGATGCCGCGGTCGCCGCGAAACGCGAACGACTGTCGGCGCGTGGGCCGTTGCGCGGCTTCATAGGTACCGTGTCCGAGGCGATCGACCTCGCGGGCCAGTATCGCGACGCGGGCGTGCAACTGCTGATCAACAGCGACTATCGGAACGACCGAGAAACGCTCGAGATTTTCGCTTCCGACATCATGCCGCGCTTCGCTTAGTACGTACCGTCCGGAAGGCGGAACAACCGCGCTGCACAATGGCCGCGCATCAAAAGGAGATCCGATATGGTAGAAGTGCCACAACGCCCTGAATATCAAAGCGAGCTTTTCAAGCAAGGCCTCGCCGTTCGACGGGAGGTATTGGGTGCCGATTACGTCGATGCCTCGCTGGCGCGAGCCGACGATTTCAATGCGGCCTTCCAGCAGATGACGACCGAGATCGCGTGGGGCATGTGCTGGACGCGGCCAGGCATCGATCGCAAGACGCGCAGAATGATCAACCTGACGATGCTGTCGGCATTGAACCGCGGTTCGGAGTTACGGCTGCATTTGAAAGCCGCTTTGACCAACGGTGTGACGCGCGACGAGATCAAGGAAATCCTCATGCAGGTTGGCGCCTATTGCGGCATTCCGGCCTGCCTGGAAGCGTTTAAGATCGCCACCGAGGTGTTCAAGGAAGTGGATGGCGGTTGACAAACGCAAGACGACCGATCTGAAGGCGCCTGGCGCGATGAACTGACGCCACGGCGACGTGGCGGCACAGGTGTTGGATCGCGGAGCGCCCCACATGTACCACGAGGTTAGCGTTGTGCGGTCTAGGTTTTGGTAACGGACGGAATATCAGGTCTTTTCGGCCCGCGGGATCTCGTGATAGGTGCTCAGGACCAACATCGTTCCACAGGGAAAGCTCGTCGAATTCCGGCGACGGCGTGTCCGGATCTCGGCGTGGTTGACGCCTCGAACTGAATCATACGCGATTGGCCGGTAACCGCATGGGACGACACACGCTCGATGCTATCGCGGACGATGACAGCGTGCCGGTCATGGTGCCGCGTAACGTCAAAACCCTTGTCCCGACACCGCCCGAGCGTGTTCGACGGCTGCGCCGGCATCTGCTCGTGGTGTTGCGTGCATCGCCCGCGAGAAGCGACTTCGAGCGACCTGCCTCGCCGGTACGGCCGGAACCCGAAGGTTTCGCCGCTCGCGTGGCGCGCGAGGCCTGCGCGATGTGCGAAGGGTGGTGCTGCAAGAACGGCGAAGACGACGGTTTTCTGGATGAGCGGACGGTCGCCCGGGTGCGACACGCCCGGGAGAACCTGACCGCGCGCGCGGTGCTGCGGCTCTATGTCGAGCGCGTACCGGAGGCGGGATACCAGGGTTCGTGCATCTTTCATGGAAAACATGGTTGCACGCTGGACCGGTCGTTGCGGTCGGACGTGTGCAACAGTTACTTCTGCGGCGGGCTCCATGGTTACATCGCGAGCGGCGGTGCCGCGACGCCGGTAACGATCATCGCGGGGGAGGGCGGCAATATGCGCACTTCGCCGGTACTGACACCCTAGAAAGCGACCGCGATCATTCGTTCTCTGATCGGAACGGGCCTGCGATGCCTGATCTCCGAATGCATTGAATATTATCCCGACTGCCCAAATGACTGACTCTTTGGCACAATCGTCTCCCACGTCATGGCCGGCCACCGAGCCGGCTATCAATCGCGGTACAGTGCCGCGAGAGATCACCGGGTCAAGCCCGGTGATGACGATTGGGGCCTGTGCCGATGACGATTGGGGCCTGTGCCGATGACGATTGTGGCCCGCGCCGATGACGATTGGGGCCTGCGCCGATGACGATTGGGGCATGCGCCGATCGGTCAACTCATTCCGCTTCCGGTATTACTTCGATCCGTGCTCCGTCGCCGCCGCGACGGCGCGGAAGACCCGATCAGGTGTCAGCGGCAGCTCGCGGATGCGGACGCCGACCGCATTGGCGACGGCGTTGGCCAAGGCGGGTGCTACCGGATTGAAGGGGCTCTCGCTCATCGACTTGGCGCCGAACGGACCCACGCTGTCGATGGTATCCGCGAACAGCACCTCGGTGCGCGGGAGATCGGCCCAGGCGGGGATGTGATAGTGGCGGAAGGCGGCGTTGAGGACACGACCGGTCGCGTCGATCTTCAAATCCTCATAGAGAGTGGCGCCGATCGCCTGCGCCGCTCCGCCTTCGACCTGGCCACGGCACTGCATTGGATTGATCACGCGCCCGGCGTCGGCGGCCTGCACGCTGTGAAGGATACGGATTTCGCCAGTACCCGGCTGCACGGCGACCCGAAAGCCCTGCACGTTGAAGGCGATCGAGCGAGGCGTGCCGTCACTGCGGCCAGTACCCGCCAACTCCGCTTCCGGCGACCCGCGCAGCGCGTCGAGTTCGATGCGCGCGCCGCCGCTCTCAACCCAGCCGGCGCGTAAAACGCAGGAGGCACGGTCGACGTTCATGCGCGTCGCCGCGAGATCCAGCAGATGCTCCCGCAGTTCCACCGCCGCGCGCTCGGTCGCCTTGCCGGCCACGACGGTTCCCGTACTGCCGAACGCGCCGGTGTCGTGACCGATCAATGCCGTGTCGGACTGCCGGATTTGGATCGAACGCGGTGTGGTGTTCAGCACGGAAGCCGCGATTTGCGCATGCACCGTTGTCGTACCGTTACCGAATTCGGCGGTGCCCACGGTAAGCTCATAGCGGCCGTCCCCGAGCGACACGATCCGTGCTTCCGCGAAATGGCCGCGCGGCGGAATCGTGTGGATCATCGCCAGCGCAATGCCGGTACCGACCCGCCAGGAGGCATCCGGCGGCGGCACATCGGTCGTGTTTCGTAACGACGACTCGACAAGGTCGAGACACTGATCAAGGCCATAGCTGCCCATCAGAACGTCGTCATGCTGAGCCTCGTCAGCCTTTATCATGTTGCGCCGGCGCACCTCGAAC
>JBEKGV010000624.1:0-3712 GCA_050012615.1 Acetobacteraceae bacterium
GTTCACGTACAGTTCCGGCCTGCGGGCACCGGCGATGATCGCGGTGGTGAAAGACACGCTGATCTATATCACCGTCTTCGCCGCCATCATCGCCGTGCCCGTTCACCTGGGCGGTTTCGGACCGATGTTCGCGGCGGTGCCAAAAGCGAAGCTGCTGCTCGCACCACCGCCCGCCGGATCATGGGGCACTTTCAGCGCCTACGCGACGTTGGCACTGGGTTCAGCTTGCGCGCTGTTCCTTTACCCGCACTCGATCACCGGCATCCTGAGTTCTTCCAGCGGCCGGGTCGTCCGGAGGAACGCGGCACTGCTGCCGGCCTATTCGATGCTGCTCGGCCTGCTGGCCCTGGTCGGGTTCATGGCGATCGCAATTGGTGTCGCGACGATGCCGGAGTTCGCACCGGGATTTAAGGCGTATAGCAATAACTTCTCGGTCCCCGCGTTGTTCATGGCGATGTTCCCCGACTGGTTCGTTGGCGTGGCGTTCGCCGCGATCGCGATCGGCGCGCTGGTGCCGGCGGCGATCATGTCGATCGCGACCGCCAACACGTACACGCGCAACGTTTATCGCGAGTTCATCAATCCGAACTGCACCGACCAGCAAGAAAGCCGGATGGCGAAGATCGTTTCATTGGTGATCAAGGCGGGCGCGCTGGTGTTCATCTTCTTCGTGCCGCTGCAATACGCCCTGTGGCTGCAGCTTCTGGGCGGGGTCTGGATTATCCAGACGGTACCCTCGGTGGTCATTGGATTGTACACCCGTTTCTATCACGGGTGGGGCTTGTTCGTTGGCTGGGTTGCGGGCTTTGGCACCGGGACATGGATGGTGCTGAACAACAACTACGCTCCCGTTTATCCGCTGAGTTTCCTCGGTGTGACGTTTCCCTGCTACATCGCGCTCGCGACGTTGGTGTTGAACATCGTGGTGGCGACTATGCTGTCGCTGGCGCTCAACGCGGTCGCATCCGATAAGGCGAATGATGTGACGCGGGTCGCCGATTACGTTTGAGGCTGGCGCAGCCGGTTTGGCACGGATGAAAGCCATCCAATCCCGTTGTCCCGTCAACACTTCATCAGCACTTTCCTGTCAGTGTCCCCGGACCAACCGAGGAACAGCGCACAATGCGTCCACCGCAGCTCCGCGTCGCCCTCCCGTGGCTGATCGGCGTTAGCTTCGGCGCCAGCCTCGCCTGCGTCGCATTGGCCGTTTATCTTGGTATTGCCGCGCGCGGTGAGGCCTTACACAAAGCGACACGCGATATGGCGGCGCAGGCTGACATGCTGGCGCGGCAGATCGATGCGGACGTTACATTGTTTGATCAGCTTTTGCGCGAGACCTCGCGCCAGGCGCCGCTGTACGAAATGGGTAATCCTCCGCCGCGATCGCCGTTGCTGGAAGTGCCATTGACGGCCCAGTACCTTAGCTTCATAAACGTCCTCAATGAGGTTGGCGACGTGGTCGCCGATCCCCGATCCAACGTGTCCCGGTCGCTGAACTTCGGCGGCCGGGATTATTTTAAGGATCACGCGGACAACCCCGCCGACGTGCTGATGATCGGCCGACCCTTCGCGACAGCACCAAATCAGCATGCTTCCATCCCCATCAGCCGACGCCTGGCCAAGCCTGACGGCAGCTTTGGAGGTGTCGTGGTCGCGGGCGTTCACCTGTCCTGGTTGAGCGATCTCCTGTCTCGGGCAGCCGCGGGCCCGCATCCATCGATCACCATCCACCGCGACGACGGATTGATCCTTGCGCGGTTTCCGCTCGACCCCGATGCGATTGGCCGCTCGGGCGCGAGCGACCCCACGTGGATGGCATGGTCCCGCGCTAGCCTCCAACCCAACACGGACGACGACAACGGCATCCGGCTGTTTCGCAGGCTTAACGCACCATTGGTGGTGGATCTGTGGTTGACTCCGGCGGACCTTGCGGCTGGCGAACGATCCTGGGGGCTTTGGCTGCCGCCGCTCGCCCTTGTTCCCGGGCTTGGCGTCCTTGGCCTTGGTCTGTTGGCGCGGCGCCTGAGGCACGACAGCGATCAGATCGAGGCTGCCGCCCAGGATGCCGAGAGGCAACGCGCGAAGGTGATGGCGACTTTAAGTCACGAACTTCGCACGCCTTTGACGGGAGTTCTTGGGCAGGCCGAGATGATCGCGGATGAGGGCGGCCTGAGCGACAGTCAGACGACAAAACTGACCCTGCTCACCAACGCCGGACTGCATATGCGGACAATCGTGGACAGGGTCACAGACTCTGTCCGGATGGGCGGCAATTTCCAGCCGCAGGTCTCAACCCCGTGTGATCTGGATCGATTGGTTCACACCTGCGGCGGCAATGTCGAAGTTGAAGCCCGTGCGAAGGGACTTCCGCTGATGGTGAGCATTGATCCATCTGCTCCGGGACGAGTGATGCTGGCACAGGACTACGTGCAGCGCATGCTCAACAATCTGCTCAAAAACGCCGTGAAATTCACGATGCAGGGATCAGTCACGCTACGCGTCACGGGAGATACGAAGCACCTGCGGTTTGAGGTCGCGGATACCGGACCTGGAATTCCGCTGGCGAAACGACGTCGCCTGTTCCAGGAAAACGACCGCCTTGATGCCCCTGCTCAAATCCCCGGCTCCGGATTGGGCTTATGGACCGCGAAGGGGCTTGTCGACGTTATGGGGGGAACGATCGGGTACGCCGATAACCCGGGCGGGGGCAGTCTGTTCTGGACTGAGCTTCCAACCTCCTTGCCGGCCGAACCTGCGTTCGCATCACCTGACGCCGCGCTCCCGACGCCGTCGGGCAAGACGCGGCAACTGAGCATCTTGCTTGCCGACGACTCTGACATAACCCGCGGTGTGACGGTTGATTTTCTCCGCTCCGCCGGCCACACCGTAACGGAGGTCACGGATGGCGAGGCGGCGATCGCCGAGGTTCAGAAACGGGACTTCGACGTGCTGCTAACAGACATGCGAATGCCCGTCACTGATGGTCTGGAGGCCACGAGGCGAATCCGCGCATTGCGTGGCAACCGCGGTCAGACGCCGATCGTCCTTGTGACCGCCGACATGAGCGCGCTCGACCGCGAGGCGACCAGCCAGACCGGTGTCGATGTCTGCCTGAAAAAGCCGTTCAACCGCGTCGAACTGCTGGCCGCGGTCGACGAGGCCGCGCGGTTGACGCCGGTGCGGGAGGCCGCCGCCTGGGCAGGCCCGGCTCCGGATGGCAACGCGCCAGGCGCAGGGTATCTCGGCGCCGCGACATGCCGGATCGAGGAGTTGCTTCAGTCGCTGGAAAAGCCGGGCGCCACGGAAGACCCCATGGTTCGGGAGACGGTTCACGAGTTGGTGGGGGTCACCGGGCTCCTGGGGTTTACCAGCCTATCGCAAAGCCTGCGGCAGTTCGATATCGCTCTACGGCGCTCAGGGCCAGCATCCGAGCGATGCGGGGCCGCGGCGGCGGCGATACAAGCGCTCCGTCGTCAGCTTGAGCCGGAGCAACGGTCCCGACCGGACCAGCATTCAGCTTGAAAACGGTAGCCGGCGCTTAACCCCTCGGCGAGCGCGACACGGCCCACCCGCCACCACCCGATTGCTTGGCATCCCACAGTGCCTTGTGAGCGCGCCGCAACAAAGCCCGCGCGTCCTCACCGTCGCCAAGCGCGCGGCTGGCGATGCCGACCGATAGTGTCATCTCAAGTTGTGCCACCTCGGTGCCGTC
>JBEKGV010000625.1:0-3710 GCA_050012615.1 Acetobacteraceae bacterium
CTTGGCAGCCTCAGCTATGGCCGCCTCCCCGTCGATCACCGCTCGGCGGGTCGTACGCCAGAGCAGCGCGGTAAACACCCAGAGGCCTGACGTGGCGATGAACAGTCCCACAGTCCCCCCGGCTATCCACCAGTCGGGCTTCGCGTACCAATGGGCCTGGATTGGCTTCGCTCTGACCTTGAGCGTCTCCGCCGCCGGGAGATCGCGAATTTAATCGGTCAAAATGTTCGGCGGCCCGCGTACCAAGATCGGCGGCGGCGATCGAAAGCAACGCGATAGCAATCGCGATTTTGATCCCTTCCCGCATCATTGCCTCCCGGACAATGATCCTGTCCTAACGATTGACCAAAGTCACCCCTTCCGACCGACGAAATCCGGCCCATGGAATCCTCCGTGTCAGCCGCCCGCTACGCTGGCAAGCGAGGGCTCTGGGTCGCAACCCGTAAATTCGTTGCGCATGTCGGGCCCGGGCGCCGATCCTTGACCTCCTCGAACTCGACGCGCTGGCCCTGGTGCAGCCCGGCGAGGCCAGCCCGGTCAACCTCGCTCGCGTGGATGAAAGTGTCCCGCCCGTCGTCCGTGCCTATGAAGCCGTAGCGCTTGGATTCACTGAACCACTTCACTGTCCCGATGAGCATTGTCAGGCTTCTCGCCCGCACCTGTGGGTTCAGACGTAGGTTACATATGAGTAAACGACAATAATTAATATATAACATATGGTTAGTTATTATAATTGAGGATGGAACGTCCGCGCCGGAAAGCAAAATCGCGGCGCGGATTGCCACCCCGGCGGGTTTTCGGTCATCGTCCGGGCCAGACGGAGGGAACGAAGTGGCATTGTTGTCGGGTCTGACAGTAGCCCAGGTCGGACCGGGGCTGGCAGCCGCGGTCAGCGGACGGATGTTCGCCGATCTCGGTGCCACCGTATTTTGTGTCGATCCGGATTTGGCGACGCCGTTGGCGGCGCATCTGAATGTCGGCAAGAAGCAAGCCCAGACCGACTGGTTGTCAAAAGCCGATCTGATCTTGTGCCAGGGTTGGTCCGACGTGACATCGGTCCGGTCTCGCAACTCACAGGCTCCGATCGTGACGATCTCGCCGTTTGGCCTGACCGGGCCTGCTTCCGGCGATCCCGCGACTGATCTTACGCTGCTCTACGCCAGCGGGATCGCGCGGCTGCTGACTGGCCAGGTTGACGATTTGGCCGAGGCGCCGATCCGTCCAGTTGGCGAGCAATCCGCTTTCATTGGCGGCTTGGCCGCCGCCTGTGCGGGAATGCACGCCGTTCTGGCGCCCGAACCTGGCGCGACGGTAGACGTTTCGATGCAAGAAGCATTGGCGACGCTGGCGATGACCGAACTGGCCCGCGCCGGATTGACCGGACGGCGGGGCTCTCGCAAGCGCCTGACCGACGGTAATGGCGCGACCGTCTGCATCCTGCCGGCCTCTGACGGATACGTCGCGATTTCGCCGCGCGAGGAAAAGCAGTGGACGGCGTGGCTCGAGGCAATGGGATCGCCGGAATGGGGCCGGGACGCTCGTTTCAGGACCAAACCGGATCGGGTCGCCAACTGGGACACGCTGCACGCGCTGATGTCGGAATGGAGCCGCGGACACACCAAACAGTGGATCGCGGATACCGCCCAGGCGGCGCACGTGCCGAGTTTTCCGTTGCGCGAGCTGTCGGAGCATCTGACGTCGCCGCAGTTGCGGCATCGCGGGTTCTGGCGTGAGGCAGCGGTCGATGGCCGAACGATCCAGATGCCGGCTGCACCGTTCGGATTGAGCCTTGCTCACGGCGAAAGTCCGGCCGCCTGGCCCGTATCGGGGAAGTTGCCGCTCTCCGGCGTGCGGGTGCTGGATTTCAGTTGGGTGATCGCGGGTCCGACAGCGACTCGATATTTGGCGGCGATGGGCGCTGAGGTCATCAAAGTCGAAGCCCCCGGCGCCGGCGATCCTGGGCGAGCGACCGAGCTGCACACGGTACTGGGCCAGGCGAAGAAGGCCATCGTGCTGGACCTGAAACGGCCGGAACACCGCGACGCCGCGCGTGCGCTCGCGAAAACCAGTGATGTCCTGGTGGAAAACTTCGCCACCGGTGTCATGGACCGTCTCGGTCTGGGCGCTGAAATGTTGCGCGCGGTGAACCCCAACCTGATCTACGTCTCCGCGTCGGGGCTCGGGCGCACGGGACCAGAGGCGCACGCTGTCGCTTATGGTACGTTGTTGCAATGTTACGCCGGCTTCGCGGGTCTGAACCGCCATCCCAACATTCCCCCTCGGGTCGGCTTCGCCTGGCTCGACCCCATGCTGGGCATGATGCTGGCCTTCGCCACCGCGGCGAGTCTGTGGCGGCGGCGCGCGACGGGCGACGTGGCGCGGGTGGATTGTTCCATGATCGAGGCAATCCTGTGGACCCTGTCGGGACCGCTGCTGACCACACAAATCGACGCTCCGGCCAAACCGGCCGGCAATCGCTCCGATCGTCACGCGCCCCATGGTGCATGGCGTTGCGCCGGCGACGACGCCTGGATCAGCATCGCCGTCCGGGACGAAGCTGACTGGCGTGCGCTGTGCCGCACTGTCCCTGGGCTGTTGCATTTGTCAGGACTTGATTTCAATGCACGCCTTACGCACGAATCGGAGATCGATGCGGCGATAGCTGGCTGGTCGGCAACTCAGGATGCCTCCGAGGCGGCCGCATCGCTGCTCCGCTCCGGCATCCCGGCGGCGTCCCTCGCGAGTTCGACCGACCTTGTCGCCAGCCCCCATTTGCGCGCACGGGGTTTTTGGGACGACCACGGGTCCGGTGTGCTTCCTGGCCTCCCTTGGCGCGACAGTTTCGGACGCGCGATAGGTCCCGCACCGGCGCTCGGCGCTGACACCGAGGCCATTCTAAGGACATTGAGTTCATCGGCAGCGAAAACGCCTTAAAGTCTAGCAGCCGATCCGCGCCAAAGCTGCCTCCAGGCGCGCCGCTTCCGCCTGAAAACTCGCCAGCCGCTCTCGATTTTCCTCCACGACCTCCGGCTTCGCCCGCGCAACGAAATCGGCGTTCTCGAGCTTGCGCATGACTTTCGCCGCTTCCGCCAGCACCTTGTCCCGTGCGGCCGTCAGCCGTTTACGTTCCGCCGTAACATCGATCAGGCCGGCCAGAGGCAGCACGACAGTCGTCTCGTCCAGCACCGCCTGCGCCGATCCGGCAGGCATCGCGCCATCCAAAGCCCGCACCTCGGATGCCCGCGCCAGGCGGCGGATCGCATCCATCCACCGCTCGGCCCGAGCCATCGTTTCAGGCGAGGCATCGCGCAACAGCACAGGAGCCAGCGCAGCCGGCGGCACGTTCATTTCAGTGCGCACCGAGCGGACAATTCCAATCAGGCGCACCACCCAATCCAGTTCAGCCCGCGCGGCGCCAGCGCCAGAGACCGCGACCACGCCGGGCCACGGCTCTCGGATCAGCGTCCATTCGTCGCCATAACTCATTCGATGCCACAATTCTTCCGTTACGAACGGAATCGTGGGATGCAAAAGCCGCAAAATCAGCCCAAACACATGTGCCGCCGTGGCGCGCACTTCCGCCGCCGCGGCCGGGTCGGCAGTGTCAGCGAACACGGGTTTGGCGAATTCCAGGAACCAATCGCAGAACGTATGCCAGACGAAATGATATCCCGCGTGAGCGTATTCGTCCAACCGGTACGCCTCCAACG
>JBEKGV010000626.1:0-3695 GCA_050012615.1 Acetobacteraceae bacterium
GTGCTCCGTCCGTGTCGCCGGCCGACGTTTGTGCCTGTGCCAGAGCCTCCCGGTATGCAATGTCGCGCGGTCGCGAGCCGACAACTTCAGCCAGGCAATCGATCGCGTCGGAGGTTCGGCCGAGGAGGAGCAACAATTCACCCAGAAGCGCCTTGGCCTCAGGATCGCGGCGGTCCAGAATGACCGCCTCAGCCGCATCGCGTGTCGCGCCGTCAAGGTCGCCTAGCCTGCCGCGCAACTGGGCGCGGCATTTGCGCAATCCGGGATGGCCCGGCTCGGCCTTCACGGCTTCGTCCAGTTCAATTTCGGCGCTGTCGAGCATCCCATCGCTCAGCGCGAGACGGGCAGCCAGAACCGAAAGTCCCGCCGAGGGTTGAACGAGTTTGCGGGCCGCCACGAGAAGTGGACGGGCTGCGCCAGGCCGCCCCTGGTCGATCAGTTGTTCAATACGGGTAACCAACGTGTCGGCGTCAATCACATCCTCGGCGAGTTCCATTCGTTTGCCCTTTTGGCTGGAAATGATGTTGGAATCAGGGACTATCGGACAGTCCGTCCGCGATGTTTTTGTTGATCGTAATCAGGAAGTCGAAGTTCGGTTCGTCGGAATCCATCTCGCGCTGCACGCTCAGGCCGATCGAAACGAGACCGGCCCGCGTTTCAGGCGGCAGCGTATTCCTCGCATCACGCAAGAGATCTGAAACGGTCGTCCAGAGACGCCGATTGTCCGCCAGGGCCCGGACGCGCGCGATCGCTCCCGATTGCCGTGCGGCCTGCAGCCGGGCGATTACGAGGCGGAATATATCTGCCTCTTGCTGTCGTGTGGTCTTGTTGACCGAGGCGGTCGCATACGCTCGCGACGCCAATTTCAAACTAGGCATGAGCTTCACTGATCCTTTCCGTATTCCGAGATGATCCAGAGGGTACGACTGCCCCTCGCGCGCCTGACGGCACGACCACCCGCGCGCCGGAGGGCAGGACTGCCCCGCGCGCGACGGGCGGCACGACTACGTCCCGCGCGCCTGACGGCACGACTACGTCCCGCGCGCCGGAGGGCAGCACTGCCTCCCGCGCTGGGGACGATCGTCCCAGTACGGTGTCTTCGTGGTTTATGATGCGTCGCGCGAGCTTCAGTGCGAGGTAGCAATTATCACCGGCGGCCGCAGCCTCCGCCCGATCGAGTATCTCGCGCGCCAAGGCCGAAGTCGTCGCGGCCTTGAAGGCGACGATCAGATCGTGTGCGTTGGCGAGACCGCTCATCCGCTCGGCACCCTCCCCGATATAAGCGCTTTGCAAAGCGAAATAGATTCGCCGCGCTGGTGAATCGGCCTGTTCGGGCGCCATGATCTGCTTGCCAAACATGAATCGAGCCTTGGCCACCAGTTCGATCCGCGACCGCGTGCGAAAGCGAACGAGAGCGCCATTGATGATCATCGCCTCACCAGGGCGAAGTTCTAAAACCAATCCGGTCATGCGCGCTTCCCGCTCCGTTCGGGCCATCAACGGGTAGGAGAAACTCCCGCCCGCCGGCCGAGGTCATCGATTGATTACTTGAACAGGTTCAACAACGCTGCCGGCGCCTGGTTGGCGATCGAAAGCGACTGAGTGCCAAGCTGCTGACGAATTTGCAGCGACTGGAGCTGTGCCGACTCCTGGGCCAGATCGGCGTCCACCAGCGAACCAATACCGGTGTTCAGCGCGTCGATCTTATCGCTGTTGTAACTGACCTGGTTGTTGACGTAGTTCGTCTCCGAGCCCACGGTATTAAGTGCCGAGCTGACCGCGTTGAACTGGGTGATGAACGTTCCTGTCGCGGTGATCAGTGCCGCCACCGTCGAAGCACCCTGCATCTGCGTCGAGGTGAAGCTGATCGAGCCGAACATCGCGGATCCGCCGAATGTCGCGATACCATAGGTCGATCCTGATTCGTTGCGTGCCACGGCAACCCGGCCGAAGGTGCCGTTGCTTCCGGTTATTTCACCGATCAGCGTTTTTCCGTCGTAGTTCGCGTCCTGGAGGAAAGTCTGCACGTTCGCGAGCATCGACGTATATTGGGTCGAATAATTTGTCCGATCGGCGCCTGTGACACTGCTGTCGGACAACTTCACCAGCACATCGCGCATGCTGGTCATGGTGTTGGAGATGTTGTTGAGACCGGACATGGTCGTCGCGAGCAGACCTTGCGAATTGCCCAGCTGTTGATTGGCGCTGGTCAACGCGCCGACCGTGGAGCGAATGCCTTGCGCGATCGCATAAGCGGCACCATCGTCGACGGCGTCGGCCACTCGGTAACCGGTCGACACTTGCTTTTGTACGGAGTCCAGCTGCGAGTTGGTTGCATCCAACGATTGCAGCGCGATCATCGCGCTTTCGTTGGTATTTACTGAGTTCAGGGCCATGGCTTTGTTACCTTCCTGGTCCAAGAGTTCAACGGAACCCAGGATTTTCCGGGGAATGGCGAGATCATGCCGACTAATCCTTAATTAAGCGTGAAGATCACCATTGATTGAATCAGCTTACCGGAAGAAACTTTGCCAGTGACATGCCGCTCGCGGCGGCGATCAGTTGATACGACTCCTGCAATTGCGTTTGTGTCAGTGTCAGGTTCGACAATGTCGCCGCCATGTCGACATCCTGCGCAGTCGACAATTGCCCCGTCAGCGCTGTCGATGTGTCGCTCAATGTCGTGCTCAGCGCCGTGAGACTGGCTTGTTGCTCACCCAGAATACCCACGTCGTTCGACATCGAGGAGATCAGGCCCGTCACGCTGGTTTGTGTGTCGGCGACCATTGGCGCGAAACTCGGATCGTTCACCTGGCCGCTGGTCAAATTCCCAACCGTGGCCAGCGCACGCATCAGATCGAGCATGTATGATCCGGTGGTCGAGGTTCCTGTCGAAACGGGACCTATATTGGTGTTCGCGAGCAGACCGAGCGGTTGCGACTGACCGGCTTCGGTGGAAACCAGCGGCGGCGTCAGTTCGGCTGTGGGCTGCGCCAAATAGGTGGCTGAGAACGGCGACGTACCAGCCGTGGTCGATGAGGCGATCGCCAGCGTCGCGGCCGCCGTCGCCGGCGCGCCGGCAGTCGTCAGGTTGGCGACAGCGGCAGCGATTTGCGTGAAAAAGCCTGACGACGTGATCTGATCCGGGTTGGGCACCGGTGGGTTCGACGCGTCCTGTCCCGCGAATACGTACACACCGTCGTACTGGCTATCCAATAAGTCCGCCACGGTGGCCAGATCGGACCGAGCGCTCGCAGCCACGGTGTCGACCTCCGTCGGATTGAGGCCGTCGAGGTCAGGCATTTCCGACAGCAGGTTCGACGCGATCGATTGGATTTGGGTCATCGCCGTTTGCGTCACCTGTGCCGGCCCGCTCGCCGCGCTGATGTTTGATTGCGATACCGTCAGGTTATCGATCTGCGGAGCGAGAGATAGTGCGACCGGCGCGGTGCCGCCCAGTCCGGCATAGGTGTTCGAGATCAGGCCGCTGCTGGCCTGCGCTGTCAGGGTATCGAAACTTTTGTTGATTTGATCGAGGCCGCTGACCAATTGTCCCAACGCCGGATAGCCGCCACTCGATATCGTGCCGCTCATTGCACGACCTGCAGCAACTGGGTGAACATGGCCTGCACTGTACTGATGATGCGAGCATTCACTCCGTAAGCGTTCTGCAACTCGATCATGTACGACATCTC
>JBEKGV010000627.1:0-3680 GCA_050012615.1 Acetobacteraceae bacterium
CACGGGGAAGTTCTTCACCAGTTCGTTGACCCGCAGCAGCTTCTCGCTCATCGCGCGATTGTCTCCGGACTCAATACAGGATGCAGGCGACTTTATGGTCGTTCTCGACCGCACGAAGCTCAGGCACCGCCGCGGTGCAGGCCGGCGACGCGAACTTGCAGCGCGGCGCGAACCGGCATCCCGGCGGGGGATCGATCAAACTGGGCACCAGGCCGGCGATCGCTTCCAAACGCTGTTTCTTTCCAACCGTCGTGTCGATCCGCGGGATCGAGCGGATCAACCCCTGCGTATAAGGATGCAGCGGCTGAGCGAACAATCGTTCGACCGATGCCTCTTCAACCACCCGCCCGGCATACATGACCACCACCCGCTGCGCGGTTTCCGCGACCACGCCCATCGCGTGCGTGATCAGCATGATCGCCATGCCGAACCGCGACTTCATTTCACCCAGAAGATCGAGGATCTGCGCCTGGATGGTCACGTCGAGCGCCGTCGTAGGCTCGTCCGCTATCAACAGTTGTGGATTGCAGGAAAGCGCCATCGCGATCATCACCCGTTGGCGCATACCGCCGGAGAACTGGTGCGGATAATCGCGCACCCGGCGTTCCGGTGTCGGAATGTTGACCAGGCGTAGCATCTCGACCGCTCGGTCCATCGCGTCGCGCCGGTTCAGTCCCTCATGCAGCCGGAGGACCTCGGCGATTTGCTCGCCCACCGTATAGACCGGGTTCAACGAGGTCATCGGCTCCTGAAAGATGATCGCGATTTCCTTGCTGCGGATCCGCCGCATCTCACGCGAGCCGAGTGGAACAAGATCGCGCCCCTGCCACAGAATGCTGCCGGCGACGATCCGGCCCGGCGGCATCTGGATCAGCTTCAGCACGGTCATCGCGGTGACCGTCTTGCCGCAACCGGACTCGCCGACCACGCCCAAGGTCTCGCCGCGATCGATGGTGAGGCTCACGCCGTCGACAGCCCTCACCATGCCGTCGTCGGAATTGAAGTACGTCTTAAGACCGCGGATCTCGAGCAGCCGCTCAGAACCAGCCATCAGAAAATTCGCCGCGGGTCGAGTGCGTCGCGCAGCCCATCGCCGATAAAGTTTATGACGAGCACAGCGAGAAAGATCGCCCCCCCGGCGAACAAAGCCCAGTGCGGTGCGATGTCGAGATTATCTTTGGCGTCGTAGAGGATGCGACCCCAGGTCGGGATGTCCGCCGGAAAGCCAAGACCCAGGAACGACAAAGTCGATTCCGCGATGATCGCCGCCGCCACGTCGATCGTGCCGGCGACAATGACCGGCCCGAGCGCGTTCGGCAGGATGTGACGCACCACCACACGAAACGTGGAAGCGCCGAGCGCGCGTGCCGCCTCGACGAACTCTTTTTCACGCAGCGCGAAGAACTGCGCACGCACCAACCGCGCCACGATCATCCAGCGAAACGCACCAATCCCGGTGACGATAAGGACGAAGGTACCGAGCTCCTGGCCCACGAGATTTTTCAACGTATCGCGAAACAGATAGATCAGCAGCAGCAGCATCGGAACCTGCGGCAGCGACAGGAACAGATCGATCAGCCACACCAGCATGTTGTCGACGACGCCGCGCGACACACCGGCGAGCGAGCCCACGACGGTGCCGACGACAACCGAAACACACATCGCCGCCAACCCGACCGCGAGCGAGATCCTGCCGCCGTACAGCATCCGCGCCAGCAGATCCTGCCCGAGATCGTCCGTCCCCAACGGATGCGTCCAACTGGGACCTTGCAACTGGGCGGAAAAATCGATGTCGTTGATCTGCACGCGCCACACCAACGGACCCAGGCAAACGGCCAGAATCATCGCCACCAGGATAACCACGCTCACGACCGCCAAACGATGACGGCGGAAGCGCCGCCACGCCTCGCTCCAAGGTGTGACGTGCCGCGACTCGCGCCTCACGGCGACGCCGGCGCCAACGGGCCCCATGGGGTCAATGGTAGGAGATGCGTGGGTCGAGCCAGCCATACAGCAGGTCCGCGATCAGATTGAAGACAATGACCAGACAGGCGAAGACGAACGTAACGGCCATAATCACGGGCGTGTCGTTGGCGAGGATCGAGCTGATCAACAGCGATCCGATGCCGGGGATCCGAAAAATCTGCTCGGTTATGATGGCGCCACCGAACACGATCGGCATTTGCAATGCGATGAGCGTCACGACCGGGATCATCGCGTTGCGCACGATGTGCTTCAACACGACGCCGCTCTCCGGCAATCCCTTCGCGCGTGCCGTGGTGACGTATTCGAGCCGGGTCACATCGAGCACCGCGGAGCGCACGAAACGCGTCCACGTCGCGCCCTGAAACAAGCCGAGTACCGCGATCGGCATGATCGCCTGTTTGAATTCCTCCCACCACCAGGCAAGCCCAGTGGCCGAGAGGTCGGAGCGAAAGACGAATGGCAACCAACCGAGGGTGATGCTGAACACCAGGATGAACACGATCCCGGTGAAGAACGTCGGCAACGAGAAGCCGATCATAGCGAACGTGCTGGCGACCTGATCGAAGATCGAGTAAGGCCGCGTCGCCGCGAATATGCCGATCGGCAACGCGATCAGCAGCGCAAGTACCTGCGACGCGCCGATCACCACGAGCGTGATCGGCAGCCGCTGCAGGATCAGCGTATCGACATCCACCCGGCTGACGAACGAGAACCCCCAATCGCCATGCAGCATGGCGGTGAGCCAATGCAAGTACCGCACCGGGATCGGGTCATCGAGGCCGAATTTAAGCCGCAGTGCCGCCTGGACCTCCGGCGGAATGGAGGGATTTGTGGCGAGCTCCCCGAACGGGTCCCCGGGAGCAAGCGCCAGCACGGTGAACAGCACGACACTGATCCCCAGCAAGCTCGGAATCGTGATGAGCAATCGGCGGATGAGGTATCCGCTCACCGCGGCCCTTCCTTACGCGTCATCGCGCGTCATGGGCCTCAGGCATCGCGATACCAGTCTCGCAAAGCCCACAGGTTGCTGTCCCAGCCGCTTACCGGCGCGTGAAGCTGGTTCGACACCGCGGCCACCGTGGGGCGATAGACGACCGGGATCACCACCACGTCCTTGATCACCAGGTCGTTCATGGCGATGAACAGCGCCGCTCGCTTCACCGGATCGAGTTCGCCATCGGCATCATGGAACATCTTGTCGAATTCGGCGTTCCGCCACCGGGTAATATTCCGCCCTTGGAACTTGTTCGCCTTGGCGGCGACTTCTTCCGTCAGGAACTGCCGCATGAACAATCCGGGGTCCGGCTGGACCATCGTCGTCGTGAACATTTGCAGGTCGGCGCAGAAATGCGGGAACGTGTCCGGGTTCGCGACATCCGAGGAAAAAAACACCGAGGCGGTCACGGTTTTGATCTCGACCGAAATACCCGCCTTCTGACATGCCTGCTTGACGATCTCCTGGTTCTTCTGGCGGGGCGCGTTGATCGAGGTCTGGAAGACAATGTGCAGCTTGACGCCATTCTTTTCCCTCACGCCGTCCGCGCCGGGTTTCCAGCCGGCATCGTCCAGCAACTTCACCGCCTTGTCGACGTTAAACTCGTAGTGCGTGTTCTGCGAGATGAATCGTTTTGGATTATTGATGAAATTGGCGGTGTCGAAGCCGGTGCGGCCGTAGATATACTCATGCACCGAGG
>JBEKGV010000628.1:0-5357 GCA_050012615.1 Acetobacteraceae bacterium
CACGTTCGCGCTTCTCCCGGTCGCCCTGCTGTCCCTCGGTTTGACCCCACACCCGGCCGTCGCCCAACTGACCGCCAAATCGCCGCCATCGCCCGTCGATCCGGGCGATCTGACGAAGCCGGTATTCGACACGAAGACACCCTTCTACGACGGCGCCCCGGGCTTCGACAAAGCCGCCAATACCGTGGTCGCCGAGGTCGAGGGACGGCCGATCACGATGGGCGACGTCGGGGACGCGATCCGCGCGCTGCCGCCAAATCTGACGAAGTTGTCGTTCGAGACGCTGTATCCCGGGATCCTGCGACAATTGATCAACCAGCAAGCCTTGGTGGTCCGCGCTTCGCAACAGGGCGTGGATGAGGAGCCCGCGGTCCGGCGCAGGGTCAAGGCCGCCGCCGACCGCCAACTGAGCGAAGAGTACATGCAGCAAGAACTCTCGAAGGGCATCACGGAAAGCGCGCTGCTCGACCGCTACAATCGGGATATCTCGGGGCGTCCAGGGGAGGAGGAAGCGTCGGTCCGGGTGATCCTGACCGACACTGAAAAGGCAGCCGCCGATGTGATCGCCGAACTGCGTGGCGGAGCGGATTTCGCCGCTGTTGCCCGGCGGGTCAGCAAGGATCCGACCGCACCGTCGGGCGGCGATCTGGGGTACGTCACCCGTGAGGGGTTGAACCCGCGGGTAGGCGCCGTCGCATTCGCTCTGCCGCCCGGCCAGGTCGCGCCTTACCCGGTTCGTGTCGAAGCGCGGTGGTTCGTCGTGAAAGTCGACGACCGCCGTCGGCAGCCGACGCCGAGCTTCGCGTCGGTGCGGGAGCAAATGAGACAGTCGATGATCCGGGAGGGAGTTGTCGCCTTCGCCGCGGCCGCTTTGAAGGACCTCAAGGTGCGGAAATTCGACTTTCTGGGGCATGAAATCGACGCGGATACGGCGGCGGCTCGGTGACATCGCCGAAGTCCGCTCCCACTTGGTTCGACACCACGACCGGTATTCCGGGCGAGCGGAGCGGGAGATGAGCGACCTGTACGACGATGACACCCTGCGATGGAGCGAGCACCAGGCCGAACGGCCGCGCCGCGCCGCCGCCGGCGAGCCTCTCAGCGAGGCGCCGCGCATGCCGCTGGACGGGTTGAAGAATGGCACGGATGAGGTGCTCGGCCCCTGGCTGCCACGAGACGCGGCCGACTGAAGTGGGAGACTTTCTCTATGGCCGATAGACGAGCTCCCGGCAGACGAACCATGGTGTCCGGATTGGCGTTGATAACGGCAGGCGCACTGATCCTGGCGTTGTGCGCCGCCTTGCAGGTGTCCAACGTACTGGGCTCGAACGACGGGGCGTTCCCAAAATTGCCGAGGTCGCTGTCAGCCCTGGCGGGGCTGCGAACCTGAGTTTTCGCCCACCCAGGTCCGTCGTCGCCCATTCAAAACCTTCATTGCCGTCCGAGACCTGATCGGGGGATAGTCCCAGCCACCTGAGCGTCGTTCTGCTACCTATGATTGTGTGTCGGCGCTAGAATTCGTTCAATTTCTTGCTTTCGATATCTCCGGATGGCATTGTCGACTTGCCGGGTTGTCTTCAACCACCGGTGACGGAGCCCTTTTTCGACAATGACGATTTCGCGCCGCGCCGTCCTTTTGGGCCTTTTGCTCATCGCCGCCGCGCCCGGCGCCTGGGCCCAGTCGACCGAGCTTTTTACCGGGGCGGTCGACAGTTGCTCGTTAACGACCGCCACCGCGAGCAGTTGCAGTGGTACGGATGGCATCTTCCTCGAAGGCATCAGCACCGGCCGCGGCACCGTGAGCTATGAAGTCATCGGCGCGAGCGGCGGCCCTGTCTTCTCGCTCGCTTCCAACGCCACCGCCGACGACTCGCTGTCTTTTACTCTTACAGTGGCGACCAATCAGACCGGTTCGACGATCGGCAGCGGCGACCTGACGCTGAACGGTGCGACTTCGTCGAGCACCACCCATCACGTCACGGCCGCTCAATCCTTCGCCGCGAATTCGCCATCGCCGGCACCCAAAGGGCTCACGAGCGACAGTCTGTTTTTGGCCAGTTCCGCCACGACGCAGACGACCGGGGTCGAGAGCTTCACGAACAACTCACTCCTGAGTTCGTTTCAGGTCACCAATACGTTGTTCGCGAGCCCGGCCCCAGGCACGACCGTGAAGCTCAGTTCGGTGGTTGAAACGTTCAAGACGGTGTCCGAACCAGCGTCGCTCGGCGTCCTGTTGTTCGGTCTCGCCGGCCTCGCGATGGCAAGGCGGCAAACGCGCCATCAGCATCTGAGTTGACCGTAGGCGCGGGCGCGGCGCATTCCCCAAGATCGGTGCCCCTGCTTTTCTCGTCGTGGCCTGATCCGGCCCCTGTCGCATAAATTGAGGTGCGCCCCTTGATTTGGCGCTCGTGCGGCATCGTCCGGTTCGCCTGAGCAGGCAACGCGCCGCGATAGGATATGTCCCATCTACCTCGTCCCGCCCAACAGTGGCCCGATCCATTGTGCGGTGCCATACTTCGGGCGTTCACCGTCGACGAGGCAAACATGAGCACGTTCCTGGCCCAGACCGAGGCGATGATCGCGACCTGGCACGGCGTCACCGCACCAAATGAACCTGGACGCCGGATGGCCGCGGAACTCGCCGACACCGTCGCCGCGTTCGAAAAGCTTCGTGGCACCCTCGTCTTCGAAGACGAGCCATCCAGTTTCGAGGCCGCGCTGCAGGCGACGAAGGAGACTGCCGCATGAGCAGCCTCGCCGACCTGTCCATGGCCGAGGCGGCCGACGCTGTACGTTCTGGAGCCGCAACCTCCACCGCACTGCTCGAAGCCTGTTGGGCCCGCATGGACGCACTTAACCCGAGGCTTAACGCAACGATCTGGACCGACCGGGAAGGCGCCATGGCAGCGGCCCAGGCCGCCGACGAAGCGGTGCGGAACAAAGCGAAGCTCGGGGTGCTGCACGGCGTGCCGATGATGCACAAGGACATGTATTATCAGGCGGGGAAACTGAGCACCTGCGGGTCCGCCCTGCGGCGCGACTACCGGCCAACGGTTACGGCGACGGTGATCGAACGACTGGCGGCGGCTGGCGCTTACACGTTCGGCGGCCTGAACATGGCCGAGTTCGCGCAGAATCCCACAGGCCACAACAAGACATTTGGCGACTGCCACAACCCGTGGAACCCGCCTTACATCACTGGTGGATCGTCATCCGGCTCCGGCGTGTCGGTCGCGGCGTGGTTCAATTACATGGCGCTTGGATCGGACACCGGCGGGTCGATCCGTTTGCCCGCCGCGGCCAACGGCGTCACCGGCCTCAAGCCGACGCAAACGCGGGTATCTCGTTTCGGGGTCATGCCGTTGTCGTTCAGCCATGACAACGTTGGCCCGCTGACCCGAACGGTGCGTGATTGCGCTCGCGTGATGACCGTCATCGCCGGTCACGATCCGCGCGATCCCACCAGCGCGCGAGAGCCCGTGCCGGATTACGAAGCCGCCCTGACCGGCGATATTCGTGGCGCGCGGATCGGCGTTCCGGACAATGTCTTCTTCGACGAGGCCGACGGCCCGGTGACGGTGGCGATCGATCGCGCGCTGGCGGTGCTGGCGGAGCGCGGCGCCATCGTGACCCCGCTCACTCTGCCGCTGATGGATGCCGTCGCCGCCTATGGCGGCATCGTCTCGCGCGTCGAGGCGGCGACCATCCACGCCGAATGGATGCGCACCGACCCTCAGGCCTACGGCGCGCATATCAGCGGTCGGATGTACCCCGGTTATGCCATTCCGGCGCCGTATTATGTCGAAGCGCTCAGCCGGCGCGGGCCGATTTTGAAAGCGTTCGCGGCCGAGGTTTTCTCGAAGGTCGATGTGCTGGTGACACCCACGATCCGCACCTGCCTGCCGACGCTGGCGGAGACCGACATCGATCGCGGCCCTCCGGGTACCGAAACGAAATTCATGGCCGTCTCGGCGAACACGAGACCGTTCAATTATCTCGGGTTGCCGACAATCAGCGTGCCATGCGGGTTCGACCCCAACGGCTGCCCGATCGGTCTGCAAATCGCCGGCCGGCCGTTCGCCGAGGCGCGCGTGATGAAAATCGCCGACGCGTATCAGCGCGATACCGATTTCCACACGCAACGGCCTCCGCTGCTGCAAGGGGCATGAGGACTGAGCATGGCCAAACCGACAGTCGCCTTCATAGGCACCGGGGGCACGATCGCCTCTCTGGGCCGCGGACCTCTCGACCTGCAGGATTACAGCGCTATCGGCAACATGATGGACGCCGAGGAGACCCTCGCCAAATGGCCGGTCGTGCATCAGGTGGCCGATGTCATTCCTGTCAAGTATCGGAATATTCCCAGTACCGCCATCGATTTCGCCGACTGGAAGGCATTGGTGACGCTGTGCCACCAGTTGCCGCACGACCATCCGGGCCTTGACGGCATCGTCATCGGCCACGGCACCGCGACGTTGGAGGAGACCGCGTATTTCCTCAATCTGACGTTGAAGACCCCGGTTCCGGTCGTGCTGGTCGGCGCGCAACGGCCGTCCAGCGCTCTGTCTTCCGACGCGGGGATGAATCTCGTCAACGCCATCCGCGTCGCTGCCTCGCCCGAGGCACGCGGGATGGGGGTTCTCGTTGTGATGAACGACGAAATCCACGCGGCGCGCGAGGTGACGAAAACCTCGACGTTACGCCTGCAGACGTTCCGCACGCCGGATTTCGGAGTCCTTGGCCACGCCGACGGCGACGCGGTGGTGTTTTATCGCCTGCCGGTGCGGCGCCGCGCACCCGATACCGAGTTCGACATCGCCGACCTGGACGTTTTGCCGCGCGTCGACATTTCCTATTCTTACACCGGCGCCGACGGGACCGCCGTCCGCGCGTTCGTGGCGGCGGGCGCGCGCGGGATCGTCTCCGCCGGCTTCGCGCCAGGCTTCTCCGCTCCGGGCGAGGCCGAGGCGCTGAAGGAAGCCGTGTCTCAGGGCATCGTCGTCGTGCAATCGACCCGCGCCGGCTCCGGCCGGACATTCCAGCGCACACGTCTCAAGGCCGGCGGGTTGCTGATCGCCGACAATCTCAATCCACAAAAAGCCCGAATTCTGCTGTCGCTGGCGTTGACCAGACTCCAGGATCCCGGCGAGATCATGCGCATCTTCCGGACCTACTAAGGCGATGTTCACCAATATTACCAAGGCGATGTTCACCAATAGACGCATCAGTCGGGCAGTCCCCCAGTCGTCATCCCCGGGCTCGACCCGACCGTCATCCCCGGGCTCGACCCGACCGTCATCCCCGGGCTCGACCCGACCGTCATCCCCGGGCTCGACCCGGGGATCAATCGCGGCATG
>JBEKGV010000629.1:0-3671 GCA_050012615.1 Acetobacteraceae bacterium
CATACGCTCCGCCACCTCCAGGATGTGCGTCGTCATGATCACGGAACACCCTGCCTGGACCCGCTCGCGCAGCACTTCCTTGACCACGCGCGACGATCCGGCGTCGAGGCCGGTGAACGGTTCGTCCAGGATGATAAGCCGCGGCTCGTGCACGAGCGCCCCGGCCAGCGCGACCTTCTGCCGCATGCCCTTGGACAGCCGTTCGCAGCGCTCATCGGCGTGTGGCGCCAGCCCGAGCAGCAGCAGCAGGTCGTGCGCCCTCGCCTCGGTGAGATCGACGTCCACGGCCCAAAGCCCGGCGACGAAGCCGAGAAATTCCATCGGCGTCAGTTTCTCGTAGATCATCGGCTCGTCCGATACCCAGGCCATGATCCTCCTGGCCCCGATCGGATCGGCCAGCGCGTCGATACCGAAAATCGAGATCGACCCGTCGTCCGGCTTCAGCAGCCCGGTCACCATCCGCAAGGTGGTTGTCTTGCCCGCTCCATTGGGCCCGAGCAGGGTGTAAAACTCCCCGGCGGCAACTCTGAGGTCCAGCCCGTCGACAACCGGCCGATCGAAACGCTTGACGAGCCCGCGAACTTCGAGGGCGGGCGGCTTTGCCTGGGTCACGCCTGGCCGCGGCGAACGCGGCATCCGTGCGGCTGACGCCCAATCATGCGGAGCGAGAAATCGTGAAGCAGCCGCCGCGAACCTGCATGAAACCCGAATTCCCCGCGTCTCGCCGCAAAGTATCGCGTGGCTGGTAACATCCGGGTGTCCGGCCGGCGAGTCCAGCCGCCTTGTCAGCCTCTCCCGGCTTCAGGCGACAGCCGAGATCGCAACTGTCAATTGACACATGCCGAGGCGCCGACTAAGGGGCGCCGGTGTGGAAGCTGCGGCAAACGCCATCCGGCGCTCAGCGGAGCCTTGGCTGTAACAGGGGCTGTGGTCAAATCGCCGCCGTGACACGCCCGATGTTGTCCGTGATCATCCCGAACTACAACCACGCTCGCTACCTGCCGCAGGCGATCCTCGCACTGCGCGCGCAAGAACGGCCCGCAGACGAGATCATCGTCGTGGACGACGGTTCGATCGACGACAGCCTCGCCGTCCTGGAGGAGCTTGCTCGCGACAGGAACGACCTGACCATCATCGTGAACGAGTGCAACCGCGGCGCGCTGGTTTCGCTGCAACGGGGCCTGGAGGCGGCGCGCGGCCAATATGTTTACTTCGGCGCCGCTGACGACGCCGTCCTTCCCGGGTTTTTCGCCACCGCTCTTGGAATGCTCGCCGAACATCCGGAGGCGGGCCTTTTCTGCGGCGACGCCCTGCTTGTCGATGGCGAAACCGGCCGCACCATCGGCCATCGGCCCGCCGTGCGGCCACTGCAGAGCGGAGGGGTCGTCACGGCGGCCGGCGCGGCCCGCCTTCTGCGCCGGGCGGACAACTTCATCCTGACCGGAAGCGCCGTATTCCGGCGCGACCTCGCGCTGGCGAAAGGCGGTTTCGACCCGCGCGCGCACTCGTTCGCCGATGGGCTGCTCGCCCGCAAGGTCGCGCTGGCAGCGGGGTTTTGCTATCTGCCGCGGGACGTGGCGGTGTGGAATGTGTTTGAATCCGGCCTGTCCCGCTCCCTCGCGCTCGACACGCCGCGAGCGCTGCGTGCGCTGGCCGACCTGCCGGCGCTGATCGAGGCCGACGAGCATCTGCCCGATTGGTACGCACCGCTGATGGTGCGGCGATGGCGCTTTGGTTCGGCGCGCCTCGCGCTCAACGCCCGGCCGCCGCGGCGTGGATTGCTGCGCGTGATGGGCGGCGTCGGCCGCCTCGATCGGGCGGTGATCGAGTTGGCGTCACCCGCGCTCGGCATCGCACCGGTCCGCTGGTTCGTGCTGGCATGGTTGACCCTGCGGCTACGACCCTTCCGGGTACGCGACGTCGCCGTGACCGCGTTCAACCGCTGGTGGAACCGGCTCTGGCTTCCTTTCACGTAACCATGCAAGTAGGGTCCCGGTTGGGGCGACAGGCCCGGGTTTGACAGGCCTGGGCGTTACAGGTTCGGGCGTGGCACGGAATTGCGGATCAGCTGGTGAGTGCACCCGGAAAGGAAACCAACAGCATCGGCCCGCACTTTAAGTCTGGTACCATGTCGGGTCACGATCAACTCGATATCCGATTGACACGACCACAATCCGTATGGCTAACAACATATGAATGTGAGCCATCAAATGCATGCGTCGCGGCGGAGGCCCAGTTCATGTTCGATCTAGTCACGGGTGGCGCGGGGTTTATTGGAAGCCACCTCGTTGACCGACTGCTGGCCGACGGCCGCCAGGTCCGCGTTCTTGACAGTTTCGTCGTCGGCCGGCGGCAGAATTTGGCGCATCACGCGGACAACCCCGCGCTTGAAATTCGCGAGGACGATGTCGCGAACCCCGCCGCCGTACTACGCGCGGTCGAAGGTGCCGACAGGATATTTCATCTCGCGGCGCGTGCCGACGTGGTGCCGTCGATCCAGGAGCCCGAAGCCTATTTTCGATCGAACGTCGACGGAACGTTCGCGGTGCTGGAGGCCGCGCGACGCTGCGCCGTGCGTCGCGTCGTTTATGTCGCATCGTCGTCCTGTTACGGCATTCCCGAGCAATATCCGACCCCCGAGAACACACCTGCCGATCCACGTTACCCCTACGCACTCACGAAATACTTAGGCGAACAACTCGCGCTCCATTGGGCTCAGGTCTACCGCCTGCCCTGCGTATCGGTCCGCTTTTTCAACGTTTATGGGCCGCGCGCGCGAACAAGTGGCACCTATGGGGCCGTTTTCGGAGTGTTTCTCGCGCAACTATTGGCCGGCAAGCCGCTGACGGTCGTCGGGGACGGCGAGCAGACCCGTGACTTCACCTATGTCAGCGATGCCGTTGACGCGCTTTTGACGGTGGCGGCCAGCGACAGGGCCGGCACCGTCTATAATGTCGGCAGTGGCAAACCGGTCAGCGTGAACGAGCTCGTCAGGCTGTTAGGTTCGCCTGAAACCATTCATATTCCAAAGCGGCCTGGCGAGCCGGATTGTACTTTCGCCGACATCACCGCGATTCAGCGCGATCTCGGCTGGCACCCGAAAGTGCCGCTGGCCGACGGCATCAAGACGATGCTCGCGAATATCGACTATTGGCGCGATGCACCGGTATGGACGGTCGCCAGCATCGAGCGTGCGACCGCCGACTGGTTCAGGTTGCTCGACCCCCAAACCACGAAGAGGAGCGAGGAAGTCGCGCATGGCTGATAATGTGACCGAAACTCGCCCCTCCCAACGTCCGCGCAACACGATCGAGACCAAAATGATGAGCGTCGCGGAAGTGGCCGCTCAGTCACGTCTGTTGCGCCAGCAGGGGAAGATCGTCGTGCAGTGCCATGGCACATTCGATCTCCTGCATGTCGGCCACGTACGACACCTGGAAGCGGCGCGCGCTCTGGGCGATGTATTGGTCGTCACGCTGACCGCCGACAGGTTCGTCAACAAGGGTCCCGGTCGTCCGGTCTTCACCGAGACACTTCGCGCTGAGATGCTCGCCGCGCTCGACTGCGTGAGTTTCGTCGCGATCGCCGAGGCCTCCGATGCGATCGATGCGATTGAAAATATCCGTCCCAGCTTCTACGCCAAAGGCATGGACTACCAGAATCCGGACGGC
>JBEKGV010000630.1:0-5247 GCA_050012615.1 Acetobacteraceae bacterium
GATCTTTTCTCCCCGGACTTTCCCTATGTCGCCGACCCCGCCGACTTGCCAGGCTATCTGACGAAGATCAACGATTTGCTGGCCGCGAGGCAGCAGGCGGCGCTGAACCTCGCCGATATCCAAACCGCTCCATCCCAACTGAAGGTGCTCGTCGACCTGTGCCACGTCTACGGAATAGCGGTCGCGTTCGACGTCGTTTACAATCACGCCGGCGGCTTTTCAAACGACGACAATTGCATCTTCTACTTCGATCGCATGCCGAACAATAATAATAACAATGACAGCCTTTACTGCACGGACCAGGATCGCGGCACCGGCGGCCTCGCGTTCGCGATGTGGAATAACGACATCTGTCAGTTTCTTCTCGACAATGCACGATATTATATCGAGAACTTTCACGCGGACGGGTTCCGCTACGACGAGATCAGTATTCTTCTGTCGACGAACCTCACCAACGGGTGGGAGTTCTGCCGGAACCTGACCAATCAACAGCGCGCGGCACAGCCACGCTTCCTGCAGAACGCGGAGTTCTGGCCGGGATCCCAATCCGGAATTCCCTCGACGGTGCAGCCAATCCTGGAACCTGCCGCGCAAGGGGGGGCGGGTTTCGACGTCGTGCAGCACGATGCGTTGCGCAATGCGCTGCGCGGCGCCATCGGAGCGGCCGCCATCGGAGCTCAGTCGCCGGTTTCGATGTCGGCGATCGCGTCGGTGCTCTATCCGCCGGACCTCGATCACGCCTGGCGGGCCGTCACCTGCGTCGAGAACCACGATATCGTCAAAGTCGGCCAGTCGCAGGTGCGGATCCCCTGGCTGGCCGATTCGAACAATCGCCGTTCCTGGTATGCGCGCAGTCGCAGCCGCGTGGCGAGTGCCGTTTTGCTCACCGCTCCCGGCATACCTCAACTGTTCATGGGGCAAGAGTTTCTCGAGGACTATCAGTGGAGCTGGGATCCTGACAGTGGCGTCAACCTGCTGTGGTGGGATGGCCTGACCACCGGTTCGGACGTTTCAATGGTCGATCATCTTCGCTTCACGCAGGACGCGATCGGGTTGCGACGCGGCTACCCGGCACTCAAGGGCGATAACGTCAACCCATATTACGTCTCGGACAACGATCGTGTCCTTGCCTTTCATCGCTGGCTCGATGGAACCGGCCAGGACGTGATCGTCGTCGTCTCCCTGGCCGAAACCACCTGGTGGAACTACACCCTGGGCTTTCCCATCGCAGGCTTCTGGTACGAGGTGTTCAACAGCGACGTGTACGACAATTGGGTCAATCCGTGGGTCGCTGGGAACGGGACCGGCGTCCAGGCGAGCGGCGTACCGATGCATGGCTTCACCACATCCGCCTCGGTGGTCATTCCGGCGAATGGCGTCGTGGTATTCGCGACGGCCCGACAATGAATCCGGCGGAGGACCGGTGGACGTCCAACTGGCTTCCGACTTCGCGGTCCGGATTCCGATGAAGCCGTTCGCCAAAGCACCTGGTCGCCGCCGATCCTGACATGAGAGACCGAGTGAGCCTTTTCCAACCGTCGTGGAACCCGCCCCCCCCCTGGAACATGCCCACCGGGGGACTCGAACCCCCACGCCAAGAAGGCCGCGGATTTTAAGTCCGCTGCGTCTACCGTTCCGCCAGGCGGGCATCACGCCAGGGTTATAACAAACCGCATGCCGTCACGGCCACCCGACGCCGACGCTCAGGTATCCTATGGCGAGTCCTATGGCTTATCCTATCGCGTATCCTCTGGCGGTTCGCCGGGCGGTTTCTTGCCGCCATAGCGGAACGTCACGATGGGTTTGCCCTCCGGATGCGCGGCGATCATGGCCGCCCGCCGCGCCTCCTCCTCGGGATCGCCGCCGGTGCTGATCAGTTCGAGCTCCACCACGGAATCGTCACCCGAGAAATCGAGCGGCTCGACCGGCGCGTTGGGATCGAACCTCGCGGACGTGAAGCGGGCCAGAGCGTCGCCGGAGAAAAACTTCTCAGGCCGGCTCACCGGTGGCGGTGGGACCGCGCGCGCCGGTTCCTCCTCCGAGGCCGGCTCCGCGGGAGGAATGGCCTGGTCCTTGGGCGTGTTGACCATCCGCCACGGCTTAGGGCGTGTCGCGAGCGCGACCATGATCGCGGGTTCCCGCGGAATAAACACCTCCTCGGGCGCCTTCGGCGTATAAGCGGCGAGGCTGCCCGGCGTGCCGTCCGGACGGGTTTCGATATCCTCCGGCAGCTCCGAAAATTCGGCCGGTCCAGTGAACGGATCCGAAACAGGGGTTGGGTCCCCGGGCGGCGGATCGTTCGCCGGTGGACCGGCGGGCGGCACCGGGCTCGCCGGCGCGGCTTTCGGCCGGTCCGGCAATGGCTTGCTCTGCCGCCGCTCCAGGTCGCGCAACGTCAAGGAAAACGCCCGGTTCAACTGCACGGCGTTGGCGCGGAGCTTGATCGCGACCGCCTCGGGCGTATCGGCATGCATGGCGCGCCGCAGGCACTCCATGATCGACGCGTGCATGGCCACGGCCTGCGCGGAGAGCATGCATTCCAGATGGTCTCTGGGATGAAAAGCCTCGAGCATCGTCAGCGCGGCGGCGACACGGACGTCGGCTTCGTGCGGTTGTTCGGGATTGTCCCGCCAGACGGCCTGGACGATCGAGCGAGAGATTTCTTCAGAAAATGACGGGCCGAAAGTCAGGAGCGGCGCGTCGGGACGATCGGGGTACTCGGGTGGATAAAGCGGCGTCATGAGTTGAAATGAACTCGTTTCAAAGAATTGGGCCGAGTAGGATGACCTAAAAAAGGAATAATGTCAATTTAATTCCGCGCCAGGCGCGTCTCGCCCGTGGCCTCCGGATCTTGTCCGATTTTATGACCGGGAGGAGAAGATTGCTGCCATGGGCAGCGTTGGCAAAGAAGCGGCCATGGGTGTTCTGTCCCGTGACTCTGGCACCAATCCAAGCAGGATCGTGAAAACAAGATGCATCCCCGATACGACCAATGGGATATTCCACGCCGAGATCAAAGAGGCGGTTGAGACTGGCTCCGCGATCAAACTGATACGCATCAAGGATACGGGGGCTTGAAGAACGTTAACTACATGAGATGGTCAACCATGCAATGGAGTCGAGGCAAGGTGCATGTCAATGGCATGGAGAACATTTGGAGCCTGCTGAAGCGTTCGATCAAGGGAACCTACATCAGCGGTATGTCGATGGGCAGGCATTCCGCTTCAATGAGCGCAAGAAAGATGACAGCAACCGATTCCGCGAGGTAGTATCGTCAGTCACGGGCAAGAGGCCAGCATACAGTGAACTCACGGGACACGAAACCGCCAAAGCCTGATGAATTCGAGATCAGGGAGCATGGCTCGACGCTGGACAGGTTTGTAGGCGTAACCCGTCAATTGCCTGGCGTGAGCCGTGAGGATGCGCGGAAGGCCGAGGATGAGTGGCAGAAACATCAGCGGAAGCATCGGTAGGAACACGCCCGAAGCTACATGGCGAAGTCAGGGGATCGGAAATAGGGAGATATTGTGGAAAAAGGCGAAGAAAATGAGTGATCTTTCCGGTGGTGGAACGGTGGAAGAGGCGAACAAGATTCGCCAGGTCATCAACAAGCGTGACCTCCCGGCGTCAGTTCGTAGCTTCAAACTGGAATTCGGGGCTGATTAAACGGTCGTCAGAGAGACTGAGAGCGAGCTTATGCAGCTAGGGCTTCGTCACTGGCCCTTTATCCGCTTCAGTCCTGCGAGCGAAGCCAAGCTGTATTTCGGGGAAACTGATGCCGCTCCCCAAAGATTTGCTTGATCAGGCGACTCGGCTTCTCTCTCATGAAAAGAAGAAACCGAAGCAGGCAAGCATCCGGCGTGCGGTCTCAACCGCGTATTATGCTGCATTTCATCTTCTTGCCTCTGAGTCAGCAAAGAGAATGGCGCCAACGTTACCGAAGAAGCTCGGCTTGCAGGTGCAGCGTGCATTTGAACACGGAGCAATGAAGGCAGTCTGCAAGAGTTTTGCAGGCGGAACGCTACCCTCATTCATTGGGCACCTTCAATCAGGTTCAATCGAACCCGATTTACAAAAGCTCGCCAGCCACTTCGTTAAGCTCCAGGAGGCCCGACACGCAGCCGACGATGATCTTGTGCATACGCTTACGAAGCAAGAAGCGGAGGATAACATCGACAAGGCTAAAGAAATTTTTGCGATATGGAAGACTATCAGCAAGTTACCCCATTCCAACGTATTCCTGATGTCGCGTGGGCTCCCACAGATTGGGCGTTAGAGAAAGGAGTAGCGGCTTCCCATGGCCACAAAATATCCACCTCGTCTGGGATACCAAAAGAAAATGACAGCCGAAGATATTCTCGGCCTTCATGCTGCATCGGACGATACGTCTGTCGTGGTTTGGTCGATGCAACAACCCGGAGCGATTGACCGCCTTATGCAAGAAGGAAAGCTATCTGGCGACCCGAGGTTTGCATTTGTCGACGAAACGCATAATTGGAAGCGGTTTGGCTACGTTTGGATGCAGGAGCAGATGGCCCGGCGAATCACTGGTTACAAGCAGGAATTGCCGATTTGGGCTTTATTGGTGCCCCCATCCTTCTCAGATCGAGAGAACGACACGCTTCTCCGGATCGAGATACCAAAATCCCGAATGCTGATTTCCTTCTACCTTCCATGGACAGAGCTTGAACCAGCTTTTGCGTATTTGTGGAATATGCAAGAATGGCGGGATCACTGGGTCACAATCATACACCCTTATGCGGCGGTAGACGCTACCGATCTCCAAAAGAACGTTTTCGTTGGGCCGCATGGGCAACGGCGCACTGAATGGAATGAAGTAGAATGCCGTGCAAGCTGGGAACGGATGTTCGACCTGACATTGATCAATCGGGAAGATTTTCGATGGGGATTAACACTGCAAACAATGATACCCTACGTCCTTTCAGACGATGTGAAGGATATGCGCCCTCTGTCAAAAAGGGCTAACTGAGAGGGTCGGTTCGGCGTCAGGCGTCGAACAGCAAACTCGCCTCGGTCGACGTGGGGATTCCGATACTGTGCGAGGCAGCCTCAAACGGGCGCGGCTCGCGATGGTGTATGGCGTGACGGCGAGCGTTGGTTTCGTTTCCCGCGGCGATCGCGAGCTTCTCGAGCGCATAGGCGCGGGTCGTCTCAAGCAGGCGGTAGTGTGGCGCGCCGTCGACAATCTCGCTCGAGACCAGCGATTTCGCGACGAGGTTCGTGAGC
>JBEKGV010000631.1:0-3670 GCA_050012615.1 Acetobacteraceae bacterium
GGCGGCCGACCTCGTGCTGCATCGTTCGATCGGGGATACGATGGGCGCGATGGTTGGGGTAGAATAATGCAACCGTTCGTGGCAGGAATATCGGATGCTTCAATCGCTTAATCTTCCGGACTGGCTGCCTTGGTGGATTCCTCTGGCGCTGCTCGTGCCGGGGTTGCTGTGGGCGCTGTCGTTCCTGTTCATGCCGTTCAGCGTGTTCGGCGTGAAGAGCCGGTTGGAAATCATCGAGGCCAGGCTGGAGGAAATCCAGCATGAGATCCGCCATGTGGCGTTGCGGTTGCCCCCCGGCGGACTGCCTGCGCCCGACTACGACGATGTTTTTCCACCGAGAATGGAACCCCGCATCGCCGATCGGGTCACCACTCGCCCACCGATTCCCCCAGCACGGCACGAGATTTTGACCACACAAACCCAGGGGCCGCCGCCGGAGCCGGCGCTTGAGGACCGCCCGCCGCCCGCTCCCAATGCCCGTCCCGTGCGACGCAACAACGAACCTCTTGCCAGGCCCGACCGAGCCGAGCCGCGGTTGGACTGGCGGCGCTGAGCCGGCACTCTCGCCATGACCGTTGATGGGCAGAGTGACGAGGTCATCAGGGACATTCTGACGAAGACGCGACGGATCGCTCTGGTCGGAGCGTCGATGAAGCCATGGCGGGCGTCGCACGGGGTCATGCGATTTTTGCTGGAGCATGGGTTCGACGTCACGCCGGTGAATCCGGAGCTTGTGGGGCAGTCGCTGCATGGCCAAACGGTGGTCGCGCGCCTCGCCGATGCCGCGCCGCTGGAAATGGTCGACGTGTTCCGCAACTCGTCGCATGCCGGCTCCCTGGTCGACGAAGCGATCCGCCTGGGCGCGAAAACCATCTGGATGCAATTGGGTGTCATCGATCAAGAGGCTGCGTCGCGGGCCAGGGCCGCAGGGATCACGGTGGTGATGGACCGCTGCCCGGTGATCGAGGATCGCCGCCTCCGTTTGTTCGGCGATTGAATCGGCTGGCCATTGAACAAAAGCCGCCACGGTGCCACATCGCGCGACAGAGACAGCCCGACAGCAGACCCAACCAGGGGACTCGCATGACCAACGAAGAACGCGACATCATCAGCCAGTTTGTCGCCCGGGTGGGTGGCGCGCCCGCTCCGTCGAGCTTCGCCGCCGGTTCAGTGCCGGCGACGCAGGCAGCACCGCCTCTTCCGCCGGTGGATCGGGACGCCGATGGGCTGATCCAGCAGATGTTTCAGCGCTATCCGGAAGCGCCCTACCGTATGACCCAGTTGGCGTTCGTGCAGGAGCAAGGACTGGTGCAGGCGCAGAGCCGAATCCAACAACTGGAAGCCCAGTTGGCGCAGGCCCGGCAGGCCGCGCTGCAGGCGCCTCAACAGCAGAGCGGTGGGTTCTTCAGCAATCTGTTCGGTGGTGGCAGCCGTCCTCAGCAGCCGCCGAATCCTGGACCCTGGGGTGGGCAGCAGGGTGGGCCTCCGCCTGGCTATGGCCAGCCGCAATACGCGCCCCCGCCACCGCAATATGCCCCCGGCTACCAGCCCGGCATGTTCCAACGTAGCGGTTCCGGCTTCCTGGGCTCGGCGCTGACGACGGCGGCGGGTGTCGCGGGTGGCGTGGTGGCGGGCAATTTGCTGACCAATATGCTCACCGGCGAGCACCATATGGGCGGTGGCTTTGGCGACCAGTCTGGCGGTGCGGCCGGCGGTCCTTGGGGCACACCGGCGGCGACCGATCAGGGCGCGTGGGACAACACCGGTGGAGCGGCGGCGCCCTCGAATCAGGACTACGTCGACAACGGGTCGTGGGATCAGCAACCGGCTCAGGACGCGTCCTTGACCGACAACAGCGGCGACAGTGGAGACAGCGGCGGTAGTTGGGATTCCGGTGGCGGCGGCGGGTCCGACGACTCGTTCTGAGCTTAGGGAGCGGCCTCAAGGCATTAGCGCCGTCTTCGTTCGCCATTCGCCATTCGCATTCGTCGTTCATCGTTCGTCATGCTCGGGCTTGACCCGAGCATCTGTCGCGGCACGAGCGGTTGGACCCTATCGACAATGGTACGTGCGTCGACAGATCCACGGGTCAAGCCCGAGGATGACGGCGGAGAGCGAGGATGACGGCGGAGAGCGAGGATGACGGCGGAGCGCGAAGACGCCAGCGGAGAGCGAAGATGACCGCGTGGGACGGGATGACCACGAAGTTCGACGTCGTTACCGATCGGTTTGCAGGCGTCTTTCGTACCACTGCGCCAGCATCGTACTCGGAAACAGCAGCACGAAATAAATCACCGCGACGACCGTGTAGACTTCCAACGGCCGGTAAGTGTCCGCGGTGATCAATGAGCCATTGTATAACAAATCAGGCACCGCGATGGTTGACACCAGCGAGGTGTTCTTTAATTGCGTAATCGACTGATTGACGAAAGGCGGGATCATCCGCCGGATCGCCTGCGGCAAAATCACCCGTCGCATCAAAGCCCAGGATCGCAGGCCAAGAGCACGCGCGGCGTCCCATTGTCCGCGTTCGATGGAGACGATCCCTCCCCGAAAAATTTCCGCGTAAAACGCGCCCGTGTAGCACGATAGCGTAACGATCGCCGCGACAGTGGCCGGGATTTGCACGCCAAGCAAAACCGGCAGCGCGTAATAAACCCAGACGATCTGCACGAGCAGCGGCGTGCAGCGAAATATCTCGATAAATGCGACAAGGCACCATTGCAGCGGGATCACCCAAAAACCCGGTGATATGAGCCAGTACTTTAACGGGATCTGCCGGATGTCCGACCGGTTCGCGCGCGCCAGCCGTCCAAGCCCAATCACCAAACCGAGCAGCAGGCCGAAAAATATCGTCCCCGCCGTGTAGCCCAGAGTGACCAGCACGCCTTTCCAGAACAACGGCCAATAGCGCAGCAGAAACGGGAAGTCCCATTGGTAATGCACGGGACTCGCGGTCCGTTCAGAACGTCAGCGCCGCCGGCACCTGCTCGGGAGACACGCCCGCCTTGGCGAGCCCTTCCAGCATCCACTGCCGGATCTGTCCGCTGCCCCGGGCCATATCGAGCCAGGCGTTGATCACCTCTTTGAATCGCGTATCCGGCTCGCGTTGGATACCGAGGCAGCTCGGCAAGGCGACCAGCGGGTCGGACAGCAGATAATAGGCGCCGACATTCGGATATTTGCCGACCTCGGAAAGCCCAAGGATCGCGGCAAGAATATGAACGTCGGCGCGACCTGATTGGAGATTCAGCAAGCACTCGTCGCGGCTTTTAAAGCCGGTCAGCTGCGCTTTCGGACAATAGCGTTTCGCGACCGTTTCGTGCAACGATCCGATATCGTAAACGATCCGGATTTCAGGCTTGTTGATGTCGGACCACGTTTTCGGCGCCAGACCGGCCCGCGCGACGCAGCCGAACGGATGGATGATCATCGGATGGGTAAAACCGATCGATAGCGCCCGAGCCGGGGTCGGATTCAAAGCGAACGCAAGATCGACCTTGTTCGACTGCAGATCGAGCACGGAGTTTCCGTATGTCGACTCAACATATTCCAGTTTCGAATCGAACACCTTGGCGATGTCCTTGGCCATTTCGATGCAGGAGCCGCTCCATTCTCCCGTGGTGATGTCCTTCGAGAAATAGGGCAATTCCCCCGGCAGGGCGGCGAT
>JBEKGV010000632.1:0-3665 GCA_050012615.1 Acetobacteraceae bacterium
GATTTTCTTCACGTGCGGACTGTTAATTTTACGAACGTCCATGTGCTATCCCTATATGATTTCCGCTAAGCATAAAGCATGTGATCATGCGGGGGAAGGAGTATCCCATTCTTGGGATTTTCAAACTGAGACACTACCGGAATTTCCGGTAGTTGATGGTAGGCCAGTAGCCTACGGCAGCACTCCCAGGTAGCGGAGCAAATACGCCCCCGCGATCCACAACACCAGCGAGACTATTTTAGTTCTGGGGCTCCAATGCCGCCACCATCGCAGATGATCCTTCGTGGGCATGTATGGCATCGCTCGGCCTCCTGAAACATCTGGCCATAGTCGCCAGACGGTTCCGGCCGACTTTCGGCGGTTGACGCGGCCCCAACTCGCGGCGTCAGGTTGACCAAACGTCAAAGACGCAAAGCCGCCTTGTCAAACCACCTGACGTGCGCCCCTGTACGCTTGGTGCCTTGTGCGGCCCGCGCCTTGTGCAGCCTAGTACCCGGTGCCAGGTAACCCGTATGATCGCGCAACCCAAACGTCGAGTCGTCGTCGCGCCGAGCGTTCTCGCAGCGGATTTCAGCCGGCTTCGCGAGGAGGTCGCCTCCGTCACCCAAGCCGGCGCCGACTGGCTGCACTTCGACATCATGGACGGGCACTTCGTCCCCAACATCAGCTTCGGTCCGACGGTCCTGTCGGCTTTGCGACCGCATTCCGCCTTGCCGTTCGACGTCCATCTGATGATCGCGCCGGTCGATCCGTACGTCACCGCGTTCGCCGAAGCCGGAGCCGACCATATGTTGATCCACCCGGAGGCGGGCCCACATCCGCACCGGACATTGCAGCTGATCCGTTCGCTCGGGAAACGAGCGGGAGTCGTGCTCAATCCGGGCACACCGATCGAAAGCATCGGCTGGCTGCTCGATCTGGTCGACATCATTCTGGTGATGTCGGTCAATCCCGGATTTGGCGGACAGCAATTCCTGTCATCGCAACTGCCGAAAATCGCGGCGCTTCGGCGCCTGATCGACGGCACCCGGCGGCCGATCTCGGTGGCCGTGGACGGCGGCATCGCGCCCCAGACCGCCGCCGAGGTGCTGGCGGCGGGAGCGGACACTCTGATCGCGGGCACCTCGGTATTCGGCGCCAAGGACCGAGCCGCCGCGATCGCTGCCCTCCGCGGTGAAGCCGGGTGAACACGGGATCTCGCCTGCTCCGCGGCGCGCGTCAGGTCGTCGCCCGCCTGCCGCTGCCGCGCCTTACCCGGGTCCCGGATGCGCCCAGTTTGCCGGTGCGCGATCCGTGGCCGGGCGATATCAATCTCGGTGTGCGCCTGATGAAGGGCGAGATGGAATTCGGCGGCGGCTTTCTGGTGCTCCGGCCGGGCGGCTGGAAGGGGCTGACCGGCTCCGGACCGCTGCTGACGTTCGCGCATGGATTTGGCTGGATCCGGCATTTGCGAGCACTCGGCACCGATCCGGCCCGACAACTCGCGCGCGGCCTGGTGTCGGATTGGATGACGGCATCACCGTCCGACGTCATCGCCCGCCGCCCGGACGTCGCCGGTGCCAGAATTACGTCCTGGCTGGCCCATTACGATTTCTTCGCCGCCACCGCTGACGATCCGTTTCGTCAACGGTTGATGGCCCGGCTGGTCTCCGACGCTCGCAACCTGTCCGCCGCGCTGCCCGCCGAGGAACTCGATGCTCGTTCGCTGACCGCGTTGAAGGGTCTGATCGCCGCCGCCGTCGCGCTGCCCGAACACAGTGGTTTCCTGGTCCGCGCACTGCGTTTTCTGCCGCGGGAGATCGAGCGGCAGGTGTTGCCGGACGGTGCGCATGTGGAACGAAGCCCAGTGGCGCAATTGACGGCATTGCAGGATTTGACGGAAATCCGGGCGCTGCTGCAGTCCGGTCAGGCGCAGCCGCCACCGATCCTCGCGAATACGATCGAGCGGATGGCGCCGGCTTTGCGGGCGATGCGGCATGGCGACGGCGGCCTCGCGCTGTTCAACGGCAGCCGTGAGGAAACCAACAATCTGGTCGACCTCGTATTGACCCAGGCTGGCCGAGGCAGTCGCGCACCCTCTACGTTGTCCGAGGGTGGCTTCCAACGTCTTCAGGCGGGCCGGACGGTACTGATCGTCGATGCGGGTCCACCACCGCCTCCCGATATCGACCGCTCGGCGCATGCCGGCACGCTGTCGATGGAGATGTCGGTGAGCCGCGACCGAATGATCGTCAACGTGGGCGCGTATCCCGCGGGCGGCTCGCAATGGCATAACGCCGCCCGTGCCACGGCCGCTCATTCCACTCTCGTCATCGGCGATGTGAACAGCAGCGAATTGCTGGAAGAGGGCCTGGGGAGGCGGCCGACCAACGTCACCGTGCAACGGCAGGAAGCGAATGGAGCGCAATGGCTGGAGGCCTCCCACGACGGGTGGAGGCTGCCATTCGGCGCCGTCCACCGCCGCCGCGTCTACATGTCCGAAACCGGCGAGGACATTCGCGGCGAGGACGTGATTGAAGCTGACTCCCCGCAGCCCTTCACGCTTCGGTTTCACTTGCACCCGTCCGTGCAAGCGAGTTTGCAGCAGGACAACGCGGCGGTACTGATGCGTCTGCGCTCCGGCGGCGGCTGGATCCTTCGCGTCGATGGCGCGCAACTCACCCTCGACGAGTCGATTTACCTGGGCTCGGGCGAATTGCGGAAGGCCGAGCAGGTCGTGCTGACAGGCCGCGAGAGTGGGCCGCAGCATGTCAAATGGGCGATCCATAAGGTCGGCTGAGGCAAGTCCTCACGAAGAAATCGCTTGCGTTGGTACCCGACGGTACCATAAATGTCTCCGAAGCGGTACCATCGGGTACCACGACGGCCGGTTCTTGCGCCTGAACCTTCCAAAATGAGGAGGCACCATGCCCAACCCTGTCCAGGTTCTGCAAAACACACCGCTGTGGGCGTTCGCCGTGCTGGCGATGCTCATCGTATTGGGCGTGCAGGCGTTACGGCCGCGCACAGTCCCTGTGCGGCGTATGTTCGCCGTCCCGACGGTGTTCATCATCTGGGGCGTCATTACACTCGCGACGAGATCGTTCTCGTCACCGCTCCTGTTGCTGGATTGGCTGATTGCTTGCGGCGCGGGCCTCGCGATCGGCTGGCGAACCGCGCAGCCCGATCGCGTCATCATCGATCGAGTTCGGGGACTCGTGACGGTTCCGGGAAGCGCGTTTCCGCTGGTACGAAACCTGTTCATCTTCGCCGCGAAATACGTCCTCGCGGTCGCGGTGGTGGTCGCGCCAGGCCTACGCTCCGTTCTGGTGCCATCCGATGTCATTGTTTCGGGCCTGGCGGCTGGATATTTCATCGGTTGGCTGCTTCGGTTCGGTTTGAAGTTCCGAAGCATCGGCGAACTCGAGGCTGTAACGTCTCAGTAATGATCGGCGCCGGTGCGTCACGGCATTGTTTTGGATCCACTGAACGACGCACCGAAATCCTCTCGCCAGCCTGGCCTGACGCCGGCCGGCGGCGGCGTCCCGGCCTCGGTGCCCACGATTGTCCGCGCGACCCAAAACGCGATCGCCGACCAATCGCGATCGCTCTTGCTGGTCGCTGCGGCAACGGGGACGAGCGCGAGCGGTTCCGGCACGATGCGGCTGACCAGCCGGTTGATGCCC
>JBEKGV010000633.1:0-3665 GCA_050012615.1 Acetobacteraceae bacterium
ACGAGCAAGCGTTTCTGAAGTGGAACTTCGCGCATGTTGATCCCACCGGAGCGGACAAGGGCGGTGCCGGGAGCCTCTACACGGCCGGCGATCTCGCCGCCGCGATGGCGCTCAATCCTTATCTGAGGGTTTTCTCCGCCAACGGTTACTACGATGCCGTAACTCCTTTTTTTCAGACAATCCTGAACTTCGAGAACATGCCGCTGGACGCTACAAAAAGACGAAGGGCTTTGACGATCCATAACTATCCATCTGGACACATGATCTACCTTGACAACGCCTCGAGGGCAGCGATGAAAGTCGATCTCGCGACGTTTTATGGGCCGCCCGGGGCGCATGCTGTGGCGGACGCCGCCATGTCGCGGACCGAGGATGCGCCGCGCATCGGTCATTCGCGTTATCGCAGGGCGATCAACCATGTTCCTTACTGAACCGAAATTTCATTCCTGGTCGTGAGAAGTCCAGCTCTCTCGTGGCCGCCAACCGGCGGCCTTCCGTTCGAGGTCAGGCCGAATCATCAATTCCGATGGAGGACATCCGTGAGCATTCCATCAGGAGCCCTGGCGGTTCTCACTCGTTCGCCGGGTTGTCGATAACGAACAAACAGATGGGGGATAAGGCGATGAGCGTCTACCGGATTCACCCGACGGTCGGCGTCGCGCGCGTTGGCAACAGCGATAACTACATCCTCGCGCCGGAGACGATGGCCGGCGCTCCGGCGTCGGGCGACATGAAGGTGACGGGCGGCCTGCCGATCCGCCCAGGGACAGAAGCCGAAACAATTCGCAGCTCCGACCTACGTGACGCGACCGGGGCGCTGAAACGGCAGGCCGCGCGCTTCCGGGTCTTCGCTTATCCAGAGGTCGCGACAGAAACCTGGCCCCGCGGAGATGGCACCGAAGTCCGCATCGGCGACAAGATTGGCGATCGGATTGTCAAAGACATAATCTGGACCGTGCATGTCGCCAACAAGAAAGCGAACTGGTTCGTCCTGGCCGAGACCGAGAACCAACCGCAAGGTATCGCCAGCTATGCCAACGGCAATCTGCCGGACATTCGCAATCCCGACCTGGCCCACAGCGCCGGGCCGCAACCCGCCCAGAAGCTCGCGACACTGGCTCAGCCTGACAGGATCACAAAGCTCGTGATCGATCCTGGACCTCGGGTCATTCACGGCCCGGCCGCCCAACCCGTGCATTTCGATATACATACAACGGCCGCGTTTTTCGACGAAGCCAGCGGCGCGGTCGCGAATATCCCAGCGTACCCGATGAGTTTTCCGTCAAATGCGCTCGGGCCGCTGGACTGCCCATCCGGCCCGATCGACACCCTCGGCGAGCTCCGGACGGACGAATTTGGCCGTCTGTTGGTGCTTGGCGGCCGCGGCCGAGCCGTCGCATGGAAGATCGACGGCGAGTCACCGCTGGCGCAAGACGTCAACAACGACCAATGGTTCGACGATACGTCCGACGGGCCGGTCAACGCCACCCTGATCTTTGACGACGGCAGTCGCGCCGCGGTGCATGGCGCGTGGGTCACCACCACCGATCCCTCCTTCGCGCCGCAGATATTGAATGTCGTTTCGATGTGGGATGACGTCTACGACGTCTGGGTTCGCGAAATGGACCTCGCGCCCGACATGTTCGACAGCGCCACGAAATCATACCGCTCCACCTATAAGCCAACGTTCCCGGATCAGCTTCGTCCCATTTTCGTCAGCTCCGCGCTGCAGCACTGGGTCGCCAACCTGAGTCAGCACGGCATCTCGGCCCATGCCAGCCTGACCAGCATCGACGGAACCACTGATCCGTCCGTCACCCCGCTCGCCGGGATCGCGGCGATCTTCCGTGATCCCTTCGATGAGGCGCAGGTCTTCAACACGACCCTGATGCCGCTGCATCTTGGCGATGCGAACGAGCCAATGCTGGCGTTGCGGAAGACGCAATATTTCTGCCTCCGGCAGTGGAGCAAAGGAACCGGTTATTTTCGCCCCGCTTCCGGTGTCACGCCGGGGCCGGGAGAGGCGCTCGACAAAACCTCGCTCGTCAACTGCATTGGCGGCAGGCTCAGCCCGGGAATCGACCTGACGTTCGTCATGCGAGAGCCAGCGATTTATGAGCGCGCCTGGCAGACCGCGGGAAGCGGACCATTCCGGCTACGCGCCAAACGGCTGACTTACGATCCGGCCTGGTCCGGGACCTCGCCGGTCCTGACGGTGGGATATGTTCCGCGCCACGACGACGCGGACGGGCTTGAACCGGGAGATCTTTCCAAATTCATGGCGCTGCCATGGCACACGGATTACAATTCCTGCGCGACACATCCGCCCGATCCGCCGGTAAAGAACAATCGCACCGTGTTCTGGTCCTGGCCGGCGCAGCGTCCGGTCGCCGTCTACACCGCCGCTGACGTTGGGTGGCAGCAGCCCGGCGACCTCAACTCCAACCTTGATCCATCGACCCTGGGCTTCACGCTCGGCCGACAGGTCTGGTCGGTTCGTGGTTGGGGCACGGACGCATCGGACGCGGAAAACTGGGGCCGCTACGCCGACCGGAAGGACATGCTGGAAAACTGGCACCGCATCGGCACGATCATACAAGCCAACGCGATCGAGCCCGCGATCACCCACGACGACACAACCGGGAGCATCGCAATTCCCTCCGATTGGTATCTGGAGGCGGAGGGACAACTTCGAGACACCGGCAAAACGCCGGTCGTGCCGTTCCCGAACCTCGCGACCGAGATCCCGACCGCGGCCGATCTCGCACCCTTTCAAAAACCGGATCCCGAACCGGACGATCCCGTGCTAAGCCCGGACACGTTCAACCCCGGCGCGGTCAGGGAATTATTCCACCAACTGATCAATATCGCGGACTATCCCGGCGCCACCCGCAATGCACGCCGTTACCTGGATTTTTGGTTAAACTGGGCCGAGGCCTGGTCAAACAATCCGCGCTCCGCCCCCCAGGATCGACTGTTTTTCCCCTATACGCGCGATGCGCTCGAGGCACGGCTCGATCTGATTTACCAGGAGCTGGTCGACGACGCGGTCGAGCGTGATCCCCAACCGGGCGATCCACCTCCGCTCTTCAAGACGCGGGACGACATGCTGATTCGCATCCGGCAGTTCACGCCGTTGAACCTGCTGGACGGCGCATGGCTGCGCAACATCGCCAAGGCGGGCCCCACGGATGACGTACATTCCTTGCTGTTCTCCATCTGGATGGATGAGTTCGGGGACGGCGACGTCGCCAGGAACCACTGCAACATCTATCTCGATCTGTGCCACAGTGTCGGCTACTATCCGCCGCCATTGGACAGTCGGGACTTCGCGTTCGATCCCGAGATTTTGGATAGCGCTTACACGGTCCCGACATTCGAACTGGCGATTTCACAGTTCACTGAAGACTACCTTCCAGAAATCATCGGCATGACCCTGCAGCTCGAATGGGAAGTCGTCGGGCTGAAGCCGACCCGCGACAAGCTCGTTGAGTTCGATCTCGATCCGCATTTTTACATAATGCACATCGGCATCGACAACGCGGTGAATGGTCACGGGCGGCGTGCCCTGGACGCGACGGTGCTTTATCTGCAATCGGAGCGGGAGGCCGGCGGTATCGAGGCCGAACAGCGGGCCTGGCGACGGATCTGGAACGGCTACGTCG
>JBEKGV010000634.1:0-3660 GCA_050012615.1 Acetobacteraceae bacterium
CGGTGCAGTCCGAATGCCCGATCGGCCTGATCGGCGACGATATCGAAGCGGTCTCCAAGGCGAAATCAAAGGAATACGGCGGCAAAACGATCGTGCCGGTGCGCTGCGAGGGGTTTCGCGGCGTGTCCCAGTCGCTTGGTCACCACATCGCTAACGACACGATCCGTGATTGGGTATTCGACAAACAGGCCGGCAAGCCCGCGCGGTTTGAGAGCACGCCGTACGACGTCGCCATCATCGGCGACTACAACATCGGCGGCGACGCCTGGTCGTCCCGGATTCTACTTGAAGAGATGGGTTTACGGGTGATCGCGCAATGGTCCGGTGACGGCAGCATCGCCGAGCTCGAGGCGACGCCAAAAGCGAAGCTCAACGTGCTGCACTGCTATCGTTCGATGAACTACATCTCCCGCCACATGGAAGAGAAGTATGGTATTCCGTGGGTGGAGTACAATTTCTTCGGCCCCAGCAAGATCGCCGAATCGCTGCGCAAGATCGCCGGCCATTTCGATGACAAGATCAAAGAGGGCGCGGAACGGGTCATCGAGAAATACCAGGCGCTGATGGCGGGCGTGCTCGCTAAATACCGGCCGCGGCTGGAAGGCAAGAAGGTCATGCTGTTCGTCGGCGGCTTGCGGCCGAGACACGTGATCGGCGCGTACGAAGATCTGGGGATGGAAGTGGTTGGCACCGGCTATGAGTTCGGTCACAACGACGACTATCAGCGGACGACGCACTACGTGAAAGACGGCACGCTGATCTACGACGACGTGACCGGTTACGAGTTCGAAAAGTTCGTCGAAAAGGTGCAGCCGGACCTGGTTGGTTCGGGCATCAAGGAAAAATACGTGTTTCAGAAGATGGGCGTGCCATTCCGGCAGATGCATTCCTGGGATTATTCCGGCCCGTATCACGGCTATGACGGTTTCGCGATCTTCGCCCGCGATATGGACATGGCGATCAACTCCCCCGTCTGGGCGTTGACGAAAACACCCTGGAAATAATCCTCCTCCGCCTCCTGAAGCCTGACAGCAGGACACGATCATGACCCAGAATCCAGATCACGTACTCGACCACTTCGAATTGTTCCGTGGATCAGAATATGTCGAAATGCTAGAGAACAAAAAGAAGAACTTCGAGAACCCGGTTCCCGACCAGGACCTGGAACGGGTGCGCGAATGGACCAAAACCCCTGAGTACCGCGAGAAGAACTTTGCTCGGGAGGCATTGACGGTCAATCCGGCGAAAGCCTGCCAACCGCTTGGCGCAGTGTTTGCCGCCGTTGGGTTCGAGTCGACATTGCCCTTCGTCCATGGCTCGCAAGGCTGCGTCGCGTATTACCGCAGTCATTTCTCGCGGCACTTCAAAGAGCCGAGTTCGTGCGTATCATCGTCGATGACCGAGGATGCCGCGGTGTTCGGCGGGCTGAACAACATGGTCGATGGCCTCGCCAACGCCTACAGCATGTATAAGCCGAAGATGATCGCGGTCTCAACGACCTGCATGGCGGAGGTGATCGGCGACGACCTGAACGCCTTTATCAAAACGTCGAAGGAAAAGGGTTCGGTTCCGATGGAATTCGATGTCCCCTTCGCCCACACGCCGGCTTTCGTTGGCAGTCACATCACCGGTTACGACAACGTCATGTTGGGAATCGTTAAGCACTTCTGGGGCGGCAAGGCCGGCACGGTGCCGAAGCTGGAAAGGCAGGAAAACGGAAAACTCAATTTCATCGGAGGATTCGATGGCTACACCGTCGGCAACATGCGGGAAGTGAAGCGCATGTTCGACCTGATGGGCGTGGAATACACCATATTGGGCGATTCCAGCGACGTGTGGGACACCCCGACCGACGGTGAATTCCGCATGTATGACGGCGGCACCACGCTGGAAGACGCCGCGCTGGCAGTGCACGCCAAGGGCACGATCTCGATGCAGGAATTCTGCACCGAGAAGACGCTCGCCTACATCAAGGAATGGGGCCACGAGACGGCGTCGTTCAATCATCCGATCGGCGTTGGCGGCACCGACAAGTTCCTGATGGAAGTGTCCCGTATCACCGGCAAACCGATCCCCGAGGCGCTGGCGCGTGAACGCGGCCGCCTCGTCGACGCCATCGCCGACTCGAACGCGCATATTCACGGCAAGAAGTTCGCTTTGTATGGCGATCCGGATCTCTGTCTCGGTCTCGCGGGCTTCCTGTTGGAGCTTGGCGCCGAGCCCACACATATCTTGTCCACGAATGGCGGCAAGGCGTGGGAAGCGAAGGTCCGGGCACTGCTCGCGTCGTCGCCGTTCGGTGCGAACTGCAACGTCTATGCCGGCAAGGACCTGTGGCATATGCGCTCGTTGCTGTTCACCGATCCGGTGGATTTCCTGATCGGCAACACGTACGGCAAGTACCTGGAACGCGACACCGGCACGCCATTGATCCGCATCGGCTTTCCGGTATTCGACCGGCACCACCACCATCGCCGTCCGGTCTGGGGCTACCAGGGTGGAATGAACGTCCTGATCACGTTGCTGGACAAGATCTTCGACGTCATTGACGCCAGCACCAACGTCCCCGCGAAGACGGACTTCAGCTTCGACATCATCCGCTGATCTCAGGAGGGGTGCATGAGCTCGCTTGCAAGCAAAGTTCAGGACGTATTCAACGAACCTGGCTGTGGCGCGAACCAAAAGAAATCCGATAAGGAGCGCAAGAAGGGCTGCACCAAGCAACTGCAGCCTGGCGGTGCCGCGGGAGGTTGCGCCTTCGACGGGGCCAAGATCGCGCTGCAGCCGATCACCGATGTCGCCCATCTGGTGCATGGTCCGATCGCCTGCGAGGGAAACGGTTGGGACAATCGCCATGCCGCGTCGTCCGGGCCGCGCACCTATCGCACCGGCTTCACCACCGACATCAACGAGACGGATGTCGTGTTCGGCGGCGAGAAGCGGCTGTTCAAATCCATCAAGGAAATTCTGGAAAAGTACGATCCGCCGGCGGTGTTCGTCTACCAGACCTGCGTGCCGGCGATGATCGGCGACGACATCAACGCGGTCTGCAAGGTGGCCTCCGAGCGTTTTGGCAAGCCGATCATTCCGATCAACGCGCCCGGCTTCGTCGGCCCGAAGAACCTCGGCAACAAGCTGGCCGGCGAGGCGATGCTCGATCACGTGATCGGTACGCAGGAGCCGGAGTACACCACGCCGTACGACATCAACATCATTGGCGAGTACAACCTGTCCGGCGAGTTGTGGCAGGTGAAGCCGTTGCTCGACGAACTTGGCATTCGCGTGTTGGCCTGTATTTCCGGCGACGCGCGCTATCAGGAGGTCGCCAGTTCGCATCGGGCGAAGGCCTCGATGATGGTGTGTTCGAAAGCCATGATCAACGTCGCGCGCAAGCTGGAGGAGCGCTACGGGATCCCGTATTTCGAAGGTTCCTTCTACGGCATCAGCGACATGAGCGAATCGTTGCGGCAGATCGCTTCGTTGCTGGTACGGCAAGGCGCGCCGGACGAACTCATCGGCCGCACCGAGACGGTGATCGCGCGGGAGGAAGCGCGGGCCTGGCAACGGATCGATGCCTACCGCGCCCGGCTGACCGGCAAGAAGGTTCTGCTGATCACCGGCGGCGTGAAATCCTGGTCTGTCGTCTCCGCTTTACAGGAG
>JBEKGV010000635.1:0-3659 GCA_050012615.1 Acetobacteraceae bacterium
GATGATCGGCGAACCCCATGCGCCAGCCGATCCGCAGCGTCTGGGGGACCCGTCCGGCGAAGTCAGGCTATCGGTCCGCGGACTGCGCACGGCCGCCGATGGCGGAAGGGCTGGCCTCGCGGTCGATGCGTTGACGGTGCACGCGAGGGAGATCGTCGGGATCGCCGGCGTATCGGGCAACGGTCAGAAGGATCTCGTTGAAGTACTGGGCGGCCAACGTCCGATTGAATCTGGCGCGGTCGAGGTCGATGGTGCGTCCTATGGAGCCGGCCGCGCGGAATCCCAGGCCCACGACGTTCGGGTGCTGCCCGAGGAACCGCTGCGCAACGGTTGCGTTCCCGGTATGAGCGTGGTCGACAATCTGGCCTTGCGCGGCTTCGATCGCGACGACCGCGGCAAACACCGGTCATGGCTCGATCGGGCCGCGATGGTGGCGCGAGCCCAGACCATGATCGCCGCTTACGGTATTCGAGCGCCCTCGCCAGAGGTACCGATCGGTGTGTTGTCGGGCGGCAATGTACAGCGGTGCGTTTTGGCGCGAGAACTGGACGGAATGGTGCGGCTGCTGATCGTTGCCAACCCGTGCTTTGGACTGGATGTGAAGGCGGTCGCGGAGACACGCGCGCGGATCATGGCGGCGCGCAACGCGGGGACGGCGGTGCTCCTGATTTCAGAGGACCTCGACGAAATCCTGGAACTGGCGGACCGGATCGTCGTGATGCACGGGGGTGCCGTGGCTCACGAGATGGCGGCGGCGGGTGCGGATCCGCAGGAAATCGGCCGGCATATGCTGGGGCATGCGTGAAGGGCTGATACCGACGTCGAACCGATTGATCATTGGTGAGGTTGTCTCGAAATCGATATTGTTACGCTTAAACGAACGGCCACAAGTCTTGACTCATCATAGCCGGGCTCGGCCTGGCGCTGTCGCCGCAAGTGCATGAAAAGATGGCCGGGTCAAGTCCCATGTGCGCCAACATAGGTCGTTGAGGTCCTGGCACTGCTCTTTAAACGTCATCCCCCGGACGAGCCGGGGGATGACGGAATGTTGTGCGGTGTCTGCCCAAAGCCGGCCTAATTTGGTATTCCGGTCGGCAAATTCGATCGCGGAACGAAAACCCTTCTGACCCGAGCATTCCGGATGACGCGCGGGAACTTCTCCCCCTGGGGTGGCATTACCCGGGAACCATCAACCGAAACAGGGAGGTCTACTTTGAGATCCATCAAAACACTCGCGTTCGCGGCTGTCGCCGTGCTGTCGCTGGCAGCGATGCCGGCCATGGCGCAGAGCAACGCAGCGCCGTCCGATCCGCGTATCACCGGCACCCAGGGTGGTAAGGTGACGACGCAGACTGGCAAGACCGTTCAGGCTCCGCCGCGGCCGGCACCCGGCAGCAAGGGCACAGACAACGGCCAGTAAGCCTGTCACTCGAGCGAGTTAAGTCGCGCGGAGGAGCCTCAGGGCTCCTCTCGCTGCTTCTTGAGCGTAGACGTGGCTAAATTGGAGCGGGTGAAGGGAATCGAACCCTCGTATGCAGCTTGGGAAGCTGCCGTTCTACCATTGAACTACACCCGCGCGTGGCCGCCACATTACCACGCCGCGGCCGCGCCGCAACAACGTCATTCCGCCGCGCGCGCCACCGGCGCATCGCCCAGTTTCACACCGCGCACGGCGTATTCCGCCGCGACACGGATGGCCTCGATCATGCTGACCGCGCTCGCCTTGCCGGTGCCGGCGATATCGAACGCCGTGCCGTGATCCACGCTCGTGCGCAGCACGGGCAAACCCAGAGTTACCGAAACGGTCTTCTCGAAATCCATCATTTTCGCCGCGATGTGTCCCTGGTCGTGATACAGCGACAGCACCGCGTCATAGCGTCCGATCCGGGCCAAATGAAACACTGAATCCGCGGGGACCGGACCACTGATCTTCAACCCCCGGGCACGGGCTTCCGCGATCGCGGGTTTGATCCCTTCGATTTCCTCGCGTCCGAACATTCCATCCTCGCCGCCATGCGGGTTCAAAGCGGCCACCGCCAGGTGCGGCTCCTCATATCCCAACTGATGCAACGCCTTGATGCACTGATTGATCCCCTTCGTCACCCGCGGAACCGTGATCGACGCGCACGCCTGGGCCAGCGACATGTGGCGGGTGAGGAAGAAGATCTTCAATCCGACGATGGTGAACATCGTCATTTCTTCCGTGGCGCCGGTGTATTCCGCGAACATCTCGGTGTGCCCGATGAACGGGATTTTCGCCGCTTTCAGCGACTCCTTGTTGATGGGAGCGGTTACCACGCCTGCCACGCGGTGGCTCATCGCCAGATCGATCGAGGCCCGGATCGCGGCGAAAGCGGCTTCTCCTCCCAGCGGTTGGACTTCCCCCATCCGCAACTTAGCCGGGTTGGCGCTGTCCTGATGCAGCACATCGATGACGCCAGGCTTGTCCTGCAACCCTCCCGGGAGCGCCTCCGGCCCCTCGATGTGGTGGAGGGTCGCATCCAGGCCGCAGACCTGAAGCGCCCGCTGCAGCACGCGGGCGTCGCCGATGACGAACGACCGCGACACGTCGCGGACCTCGGGCGAGAGCAAAGCGCGGACACAGATTTCCGGGCCGATGCCGGCGGGGTCGCCCATGGTCGCGGCCAGGATTGGTCGGTTGGTCATGGTGGGGCACTCCTTGGGGTCGCCGCTAAACTACGCCCGCCGCGGGCGTAAGTGCCAGCGCGGAAACGTCGGAAATCAAAGAAGGGGCATTTCCAGGACTTCAGGGAGGCATTGGCTCCGCCGTCCCAACAGCCGACCGCATCGAAGGGATTGAACAGTCCGGGTAATGGAAACAGGGCGTGGATTCTGAGAAAGTCGGCGATGTTTCCTGTCACGATGACCAATTCCCTCGCGATACTGGCCGCCGCGATGGCCAGGTCCGCGCCGTTCCTGATCCTTCTCGATCTTGGATTGCTGACCAGGAAATCCCGCAAACCCGGTGCGGCCCACATCTGACCGAGCGACAGCGCGGCATGAAGGTCGAGGCCGACAATTCCGAAACGGCCATCCTGCAGCATTCCGTCCAACCAAAGGCGGACCCCCGCGGCGACGGCCTGATCACGCACGCGACTGATGCCGCACTGGATCTCGGCGACCGTCACGGTGCTCATCCCAAGCGATGCGGCGGGAACGGATTGAAGCCAGGTCACCAACGCCGGATGCGGCCGGCGTCGTCGCAGATCGCCAGGACGCCGGTATCGAGCAGGAACGACAGCGTCAGTCCTCGGTCCGCGGCGGAGTTAAGGGACTCTCCGTGCTTCCGCGAACCGCTTCCAGAGCGTCGTCGAACTCGTCATGGTCCTCCGCGTAGCCGGCATTCAACAGGTAGTCTCGGAGGTTGGGCCTTCTTGCTTCGAAGTAGTCGCGGGAAACAACGACCACCTCTTTACCATCCCGACGGCGAATGAGTTGCGGCTTCCCCTCGGCGGCCGCCTCGATGATCTCGGCGAAGGCGCTGCGGGCTTTGGTTGCCTGCCACTCCGGCATCTGATCCATGCGGGTGAACCAGAGATGTACCGTTGAACTGTCAACACTATCTGTCCGGATGGGATCGGCGGCGTAACCATTTCCTGGCGGGCACGCGCCCGGCCACCCGAAGAACTCCGCGGCTC
>JBEKGV010000636.1:0-3658 GCA_050012615.1 Acetobacteraceae bacterium
CTTCGCGGGAGCGGACGAATGCCCGGATCGGCGCCGCCACCATCCCCAGCATGCCTTGACCGAACAATGCGTAGCGCAGCGCCTGCCAGGCGAGGCCGAGACCGCGGCCCCTGTCGTTGAACGTGACCCCCCTCGCCCCGATCGCCCATCGTGTTCGGGGAGCGTAATGGTCGCGCAGGTTCTCGCCGACGCCGGGCAGCGCATGGCGCACCTCGATCCCTGACGCTCGCAGGCGTTCCGGTTGACCGATGCCCGACAACTCCAGCAATTGCGGCGAGTTGATCGTGCCGGCACTGACGACGATTTCCCGGGAGGCATGGGCCTCGCGCGGACCGGAACCGCCGACGGAGTACCGAACCCCGATGCAACGTTTGCCTTCCAGCACGAGAGTTTCGGTGAGCGCGCTCGTTTCGATATGCAGATTTGCACGGTGGCGGATCGGATCCAGATAGCAGCGGGCGGTACTCATCCGGCGGCCGGATGAAATCGTCGCCTGACTCATCGCGATTCCGTCCTGCGTAGCGCCGTTATAATCGGGATTGTGCGCGATGCCGACCTGCCCGGCCGCCTTGATCAACGTGGCGTAGAGTTTGTCGCGCGGTTCCGGGTTCGTCACACGCAACGGGCCGTCCCGGCCACGGAATTCGTCATCGCCTTCGGTATAGGTTTCCATACGCCTGAAGAACGGCAGCACGTCCGAGTAACTCCAGCCCGGGTTCCCCATTTGCGCCCAGGTGTCGAAGTCCTGAGCCTGGCCGCGGACAAAGGCCATGCCGTTGATCGCGCTGGAGCCGCCGAGCAACCGTCCCCGCGGCACCGGCAGCCTGCGGCCGTTCGTATTGGTCTCCGGCTCCGACGTGTAGAGCCAGTTGGCGGCGGGGTTGTTTATGAGCTTCGCGTAACTGATCGGGATGCGGGACCAGGGATGGCTGGCGGGGCCCGCCTCCAGCAGCAGAACCTTGTTGCGGCTGTCAGCCGAAAGTCTGTTCGCGACGACCGCGCCGGCGGACCCGGCACCGACAACGATGTAGTCATAGGTTCGCATATCGCCCGAGCCCCCATCCGCCGCGCCTGGCCGGCAAGTTTTATCAGGCTCTTCCGGGCCTGGCACAAGCCGCTCGGTCCGCTCGGGCGCCAATGGAAAACCCGGCCGCAAGGTGCCATCCTGTCTGTGCCTCCGGTGCGGGGCGAACACGATCCGTGGAAAGCGAATGGCGGGAGGACGCGAATGGTTCTGAAAATCGAACGGTTTCAGCCTGAGGGAATGAATGTCAGGTTGTCCAACGGGCAGCCGTCCTATTCCCACGTCGTGACGGTCAGCGGCAGCGGCAAGCTGGTTTACACCGCCGGCCAACTGGCGCGGGATATCGACGGCAATTGCGTGGGCAAAGGCGATATGCGCGCGCAGATGGAACAGACGTTTCAGAACCTCGACCGGTGTCTTAAGGCCGCCGGCGCGACATGGGCCGATGTCGTCAAGACCAACACGTTCGTGACCGACTTCGACGAGTTCCAGAAGTGTGGCGATGTGCGCATGCGATATCTTGGCGTGGCGACCCCGACCAGCACGACGGTCGGCGTCACCCGTCTCGCCGGTCCTGATTTCATGATCGAGATCGAAGCTGTCGCCGTGGTGAATTCGTGAGGCGGCGCCGGGCCAAAGGATGATGGCTCCCAGTTTCGCTGTCACGCGGCGCCCTCAGCTGGCGCAAATCACAGACCATCCCAAGATGGAATTCGCCGACTACGAGCGGCGTCTGACATCGCTGCAGGGCGTGCTTCAGCTTATCCAGCAGGCATATCTCGGGACATCCGAACGTGCACTTATCGTCCTCGAAGGATGGGACACCTCTGGCAAAGGCGGTTGCATACGCCGCCTCGGCTGGGCTCTCGATCCACGCAGTTTCAAGGTTCATCCGATCGCCGCGCCGGATGACCATGAGCAAGCCCAACATTATTTGCAACGATTCTGGAGCCGCCTGCCGGAGAAGGGACAGATCGTGGCGTTCGACCGATCCTGGTACGGCCGCGTCCTGGTCGAGCGGGTCGAAGGCTTCTCGACCCCGGAGGAATGGAAGCGTGCATATCGCGAGATCAACGAATTCGAACGGATGCTGGTCGACTCCGGGATCCGCCTCGTCAAGCTGTTCCTGCACATCACGCCCGACGAACAGACGCGGCGGTTTCGCGATCGCCTCGTCAATCCGGTGAAGCGGTGGAAGCTGTCCTATGAGGACTTCCGCAACCGCGCCCGCTGGCAGGACTATGAAACCGCGATCGAGGACATGATGGCGCAAACCACGTCGAAGCACGCACCGTGGTATCTGATCCCCTCGAACAACAAGCCGTTCAGCCGGGTCGCGGCGTTCCGCATCCTCGCGGATCGGTTGGGCAAGGATGTGTCGCTGGAGCCGCGACCGATCGATCCCGAACTGCTGAACGAGGCGAAGCGGGCGTTGAAACTGTCGGCGTCGGATGTGGAGCGGGCTTCGCGGCCTGGCGGGCGGGAACCGCACAACAGCTGACCGGCGATACCGTTGCAGCGACGCGGAGCGATGTTGCAGCCTGCGCGGCATGTCAGAGGTCTCGCTCTATCCGGCCGTGAAGCGCTTTCTGGAAGGCGCCGGCTTCGACGTGAAGGGGGAAGTGAAGGGTTGCGACATCGTCGCGGTTCGAGCAGGCGATCCGCTGACGTTGACGATCGTGGAAATGAAGCTTGGTTTTACGCTCGAGTTGCTGCTGCAAGCCACGGATCGGATGCGCGCGGCGGACGAGGTGTGGCTCGCGGTGCCCGCGACACGGCGGGGGCGTGACCGGGACCCGCGGGTTCACCGTCTTTGCCGATTGGTCGGCTTCGGTTTGATGGCGGTCAACGCGGCACGCGATCGGGTCGAGGTGCTCGCCGAGCCGGCGCCTTACCGGCCGCGTCCGGATACGCGGCGGCGTGCGCGGCTGCTCAGCGAACACGCGCGGCGGAAAGGCGATCCATCTCCAGGTGGCACATCGCGTCAACCGGTGATGACGGCATACCGGCAGCAGGCGCTTGCCTGCGCCGCGTTGCTGAGCGCGGGGCCGGGGCGCCCCAGGACGCTACGCGCGGTGGCGCCGGATGCCGGCACTATTTTATTACGAAACGTCTATGGTTGGTTCGAGCGGACGCGGCGCGGTGAGTACCGCCTCACCACCGCCGGCGAGGCCGCGTTGCGGCGTTGGCCTGACGTGATGCAATTCGTGACGATGGGCGAGACCGCGCTGGTGACTGCGTGACGCCGCATTGCATGTAACGTCCCCTACCCTGCCCCACCATCGCGCAGCACCACCGGCATCCAGTTCGCCTCTCGCCGTGCGAGCCGCTCCTCCACGGTTTCGCCGTCGTGGTCCGTCCGCGCAGGCTCCTGAACGAATGCGGCCCGATCGCTCAGGCAAAGCGTGTTGATCACGGCGCGGGCTCCGCTCGGTGTTTCGCAGACGGCTCCGACGTAGACACCGCATCGGCGGCACAGCAGATAGTCGGCGGTGCGAGAGCCGAAACGATACTTCGCCACCAGAGACCAATCCGACGCCCGAAGCTCGGCGTGTCCCGCGGGGTCCGAAACGGTGCGTGTGCCGTGGGAGCGGCAGAACGAGCATGCGCAGGAACGGACCGTCATGCCGGCCA
>JBEKGV010000637.1:0-3658 GCA_050012615.1 Acetobacteraceae bacterium
AGCAGGACGCTCAGGCGCGAACGGGAGATGCGCGTGCCGGTCTGGCGTTCGACTTCCACGCATAATCGCGGCAGCGTCCAGTTGGTCCGGTTCGCCACCGGTCCACGAAGAACCGCGTTCGCCACCTCCAGGGCTCGTTCGCCTTTCTCCGCCGACGGGCCCGGAGCCAGAGTGGAGCGCAATGCCTCGACCCCGCCTTCGGCGAACCATTGCCGCCAATGGCGCACGGAATCGGCGGTCACGCCGAAGGCTTCCGCGACCTCCGGACTGGTCCAGCCCGAAAGTGTAAGGAGAATGGCGCGCGCTCGGTCGGCTTCGCCGCGCAGTTCGGAACGCGCCAGTTCGGTAAGTGCCGCTTTTTTGTCCCCCCGATGATTGATCCGAGACGAAGAGAATCTGATACGATCGCGTCGCGGAAAGGGGTTTTTCAGCAGCCTGCTAGCCCCTCAGGCGCTGCTCCCAGGCCCGCGAGGCGGCTTTCAGTTCACCCTGAGGCCCTCCATGATCCATGACGAGTTGGTTCTGATATGGTAGCCTACGGGGCAACAAAGCAAAGACGTCTACAACGACGTATTTTCAATCCGGTCGACAGCGTCAGTATTAACGACGTCGTTGGTACTCGCGATCCTCGCGACCGACCCCGCCAAATCCGGGATGCGCGCCTAGCAGGCTGCTGAAAAATCCCTTGCCACGATGCGATCGTATCGGATTCTCTACGTCATCGGATCGATCGCGGGGGAGATGGACGAATGCGCGGCGCGGACCACCGGAACGACACGCTTTTCAGCTACGTCCGGCCTGACAGCCCGGTTCCGCCGAACCATCCATCCGTTGCGCCCGATCCGGCGGATCACTGACATCGCGTTGGCGTCGCTGTCCGATCGGTTCGACGCGATGTATTCCGAGATCGGCCGTCCTTCGATTCCGCCCGAGAAACTGCTGCGTGCCTTGCTGCCGCAGGCTTTTTACTCGATCCGATCGGAGCGTCAGCTCATGGAGCAGATGGGCTATAACCTACTGTTCCGCTGGTTCGTCGGACTGTCGGTGGACGAGCCGGTCTGGGTTCCCACGGTGTTCAGCAAGAATCGCGAACGGGTGCTGGAAGGCGACATCGCGGCCGCCTTCATGGATGCGGTGCTGAACCAGGACGAGGTAAAATTCCTGCTGTCGGCCGAGCATTTCTCCGTCGATGGCACGCTGATCCAGGCGTGGGCTTCCATGAAGAGCTTCCGGCGCAAGGAAGGCAAAGACGAGCCGCCCGGTCCTGGCCGCGACGGAACGCGAGACTTTCATAAAGAGAAACGTTCGAACGGGACCCATGCTTCGACGACACTCCCTGACGCGCGCCTCACCCGCAAGGGCGCGGGGAACGAGGCGAAACTGTCATTCACCGGGCATCTTCTGATGGAAAACCGTAATGGGCTTGTCGTCGATACGCGGCTGACACCGGCGACCGGCACGGCTGAACGGGAGGCCGCCATCGCCATGTTGAATGAAGTACCGGGCCGCGATCGGGTCACAGTGGGCGCTGACAAGGCTTACGACACGGCGGATTTCATCGCCCACATGCGGGCCATGAAAGTGACGCCAGACGTGGCTCAGAACATCAATGCCCATCGCGGCCCGAACATCGACGCGCGGACAACCCGGCAAGCCAGATACGAGATCAGTCAGGTGATCCGTAAGCGGATCGAGGAAGCGAACGGCTGGATCAAAACAGTCGGCGGAATGGCTCGGACGCTGCATCGCGGGCGTCGATCGCGTGCGGTCGATGTTTCAATTTCGAGCCACCGCCTACGATCTTGTCCGGCTACCAAAGCTGCTCGCCACGCCCTGAATCCGTCCCGGGCACGCATCGAGGTCCCGTCAAGCACTTTGAGGCGGCGGGAAAAGCCCTGAAATCGACCGAGAACTGCTGACATCCCCAGCGGGAACAGGGAAGATCCAAGAGAACAGGGGAATTTTCAGCAGCCTGCTAAGGTTCGCCTAGGGAAGCGGTATTGTCTCACGGAGACGCTCAATGAGCATGATCGACCCCGCCCTGGTCAGATGACTTTGGTCCCAGAAGAGAGGCGTGTCACCAGCAAACATGGCGCAGTGATCATTCTTACACAAGGCCTCATAAGGCGAGACATAAAAAGCATCCGGTCGAGCAACAAAAGTTTGCCGAAACTCGCGATCCAGAAGTCCGTACTCGCGTACCAGATGACTCTGAACGTCAGCAAAATCACCTTGATTTGCCGAGCGTGCAAGCAATCCTGGCAACCTCATATTGTATTCGGGGGCGGGGCCGAAGAGAACCGCTTTGATCCTTCGTTGCCTCAGCCAGTCAAGTGTGCGCGCAATTCCATCGATATCCTCGGCTGACCATTGCGCTGATATAATTAGTAAATCCACATGATTTTGGCGAAGGTAGTCATCATAGATGAATTGTGCCATCCGCGAGCACGGCGTTGCGCTTCCGGCATCGCGTAGAAGCGGTTTGCAGCCTGCGGCGGTTGCCTGGAGGATGTCCGCGTCCTCACCGTAGACAGCCTCGAGGCCGGGATAAAGATCGCCAGCATGGCTGTCCCCGACGAGCATATACGCCGCATGACCGTTTACGCGATGCATACAAACGTCGCGGTCAAAATCCGTGAACTGGAACTTGCCATCCAAGAAGCACACACCCATGCGCATATCATCAGCCGGATCATAGTCCAGATAGTCCGCCAGTTGGATCGCGTGTGGCGAGAATCGTTCGGGTAGGCCTCGGGTCGCCACGATGCCGACGCCAATCGCGCAGACCAGCGCGCTGGCTGCCAGTGGCCCCAATACAGGGGCCACCCTGGCTTCGCGGTTCACCCGGCGGAAAGGTTGCTCAATGAATCGCCACGACAGATACGCGATCGGAAAAGCCAGCAAAACCGCCAAAGCGTTGTCTATGATTGCCGGGCCGCCAGTGTCGACTATTCTGCCTATTCGCTGATAGACAATAATTGGCCAGTGCCAAAGGTAAAGTGAGTAGGAAATGAGGCCGATGAACACCAATGGTGGAAAGCGCAGGAACCGGCCTGTCAGCGTCTCACCGGCCGATCCCACCATAATGACAGCGGCGACTCCTATGCACGGCAACAACGCGGCAACCCCGGGAAAAGGGGTACTCGGGTCATAGAGTTTTATCGCCGCGGCGATCGCGAGTATGCCAGCGCCAGCGATTATCTCCCGAGCTAAGCGAGGTTTAGGTAACGGAACAATTTCTTCCGCGAGAAGTGCTCCGATCAAGAGCTCCCACACCCGGGATTGAGGAAGATAGAACGCGCTCGCCGGATCGTGACCGACGTAGTAAGCGCTGACACCGAATGAAATGAGAGCCAGCCCCCCAATTATTATTGGTCGCAAATTTTTTCTGACCTTGCCGATTGTGACGACCAGGAGTGGAAAGCCGAGATAGAACTGCTCCTCAACACCTAGCGACCAGGTATGAAGTAAGGGTTTTCCCATGGAAGGAGACTCAAAATAGCCAGAACTGTCCCAGAAGAATATATTTGATGCCGACAGAGACGAAGCAATCGCCGATTTTGCCAGGTCCGTTATTTCCGATGGATACAAGAGCACCAGCGAGAGCAAAAGCACTACAAGTGTCATAACGGCAAACGCCGGAATAATCCTTCGAATT